>QMUF01000134.1 GCA_003663525.1 Thermococci archaeon
CCTTTTTCTATCGCTATTTCCTTTGTTCTATCTTTGCTTCCATCATTCACAACAATAATCTCTTTTTCTTTGAAGTATTTCAAGAGATCTTTAAGGACATTTTCAATGGTTTTTTCTTCATTATAGGCTGGAACCACAACATAGGTGTTGAGCAAACGTTTGAAGAGGCCAATTGCTTCTTTTATTGTTTTTACTTCAAAAGTGGCTTCTTCATCTATCTTAAAGCTCATTCTACCACTTTCGTTAGATGTTATAAGGACACTTAGCGTGCCTAAAGCTTTCGCAGGAATCAGATCGTATCCATGATCTCCAACCACCACTGTTTTTGTAGAAGGAACCTTAAAGTAATCCAAAATGACTTTGAGATGGCCATTGTTTGGTTTTACGTCTTCCCAAGAGACATCATCTCGTGTAATTATGAGATTGAAGAACTCTTTGATCTTGTGTTTTTTTAAAGTGAATTCAGTAGCTTTTCGTGAGCTCCTTGTCATTAGTGCTAATTTCAATCCCTTATCCTTCAAGAACTCAAGAAGTTCTCTTGCCCCTTCAAAAAGGTAACTTTCTTTGGCTCTTTCCACTTCAAGGTTAACAAGAAATGAGTGCAGATGTTCAAAAGATATTCCTGTTTTTTGGGAGATTTGGACAAGAGTTTCATACATTGGTGTTAAATCACCTATTAGTTCTTCTGGTATTCCCTCTTCTAATAGTTTATTTCGGAGTTTCTCTTTTATTTTTGTGAAATCCATCGAAGCACCTATGAGGGTTCCATCGAGATCAAGGACTACTAACTGCACATCCATTTCTTCCACCGACCTTATTTAGATACTATCGGAAAAGTTATTAATCTATTCCCCAATTTACCATAAGGGATTATAATGATAACGGCCATTATTGGGTTCCTCATTTCCTTGGTCTTAACTCCGTACATTGCATCCCTAATGAGAAAAGCAGGGGTTGTAGGTAGGGATATTCATAAACTCGATAGGCCAGAAGTCCCAGAAATGGGAGGGTTATCCTTATTGATTTCCCTTCCGCTTAGTTTAGTTGCAGTTTTGAATGGAGACCTGGCCAAAGCTCTTCTAGTTTTTTTGGCTTTTGGGGTCATTGGAGTACTTGATGACATAACTAACCTGAAACAGTCTCACAAAGTGATGTTATCTCTGTTGGTATCTCTTGGCGTTTTAGCTCTTCCTTTGGATACTAATGTGAATCTGTTGTTGTTTTCAATTGAACTGGGGGTTCTTTATTATCTTTTTTCAATTCTCTTTGTAACAGGGGCTGCGAACTTAGTGAACTTATTAGCTGGATTTAATGGTTTAGAAGTAGGAACATCAGTAATAGCCCTTTTCTTTTTAGGATTAGCTACTTCTGGAGACGCTCAAATTTTAGCATTTACGGGGGTAGCAGTGGGTCTAGGCTTTTTATGGTGGAATAAATATCCGGCAAAGGTTTTCCCAGGGGATACGGGTACGTTATCATTGGGAGCTTTGATAGGAGTTGTAGGAATTTTAGGGAAAGTGGAGCTCTTTACTGCTATACTTCTTCTTCCTCACTTCTTAGATTTCCTCTTGAAAACAAGAATCAGGTTCAAAGGGAGGCCTTTGGGTAAAACTGAAGTTTTTGAAGATGGGACCCTTAAGGCCCCTCCCTACTTAAGCTTTCTAGGCATTATAATGAGGATGAAAAAAGTGAAAGAATACCAGCTTGTCGCGATAGTGTGGGGGATAGAAACCTTTTTAGGGATCATTGTTCTTCTTCATCAATTACTTTAACCATTCCAAACCCATAGCTTGTTTTGTCTCCAAATCCATTTTCATAGCCAAATTTCCCTATTTCTTTTGATCCATAGTATCTGAATACCATAAGTGAGCCTCGGTAATAGGTTTTGCCTACTTTTATCCTAACTGGTTTGAATTTTATGACATCTATATGAAAATCTGTGTCTTCCGGGAGCTTCCCATATATCTCTGAGAACTTGGTGAGCATTATCTTTCGGAGTTTGTCTTGGAACCCCTCATTGTTGGGGTATAAGTCCCAGATTTTTACTTTGTTATCTTCAAACTTGGCAGTTCTAACGACAATAGGACTTAAGGTTGAGAATAATGTTCCATCGGATATTGTGGGTTCTCTGAGTATTTCAATTTTTACCATTGAAAAGGTAGCTTTACCGATTTTGAGGATAGGACTGGAAACAAAACCTTCTGCAATGGATTTTATGACCTCATTTAGTGATGAAGAAATGTAAAGTGAGACGTCATCTGAAAGAACTTTTATCCCCTCTTCGGGGATTATCTCTCTTTCTCTGATCATTATCCGGGAGAATGTAAAATAATCTTTGTACTCTGTTTGTAATATTTTGGCTAGGTCAGGTGCTGCAAGGAAGATTTTTTCTAATAACTGATTGTGGATTTCATCATTGTAATTGAATGGAACTATTAGATTCTTATTTTCTGGCTTGAGCTTGATTTCAATTCTCATTAATTTCCCCTCCGGGTCAAATGTTATATTTGTTTTTGGTATTAATAAGAATTTCGAAATGAGATTGTCTTTTGGCTTATTTTTAAACGAAGTAAGGGGGATAACGATAAAATTCCTGTTAGGGGCAAACTTTTTAAACTCCTCCTATCACCACCTATTGGCAATCTTATGAGGGGCGGTTGGCTGAAGCTGGCCGTCACCAGGAGGTGTTATAAATGGCAAGGTTACATGCAAGGAAAAGGGGAAAATCTGGATCAAAAAAGCCACCAAGGACAGCACCACCCACTTGGGTGGAGTATACAGCTGAAGAAGTGGAGAATCTCGTTGTTAAGCTTAGGAAGGATGGTCATAGTGCTGCCATGATAGGAACTATTTTGAGGGACCAGTATGGTATCCCCAGTGTTAGGCTGATTACTGGAAAGAAGATAACCAAAATTCTAGAAGAAAACAATCTTGCCCCAGAGTTACCGGAGGATTTGATGTTCCTCATTAGAAAGGCAGTTAAATTAAGGAAGCATCTGGAGCAACATCCAAAAGATCTTCACTCAAGAAGAGGACTTCAACTCACAGAAAGCAAAATCAGAAGACTTGTTAAGTACTACAGAGGAACTGGAAAGTTACCAGCCAAGTGGAGATATGATCCAGAGCAAGCAAAATTGCTTGTGCGCTGATTTTTCACCTTTTTATTATTAAAGGTGATATGATGGATAAGAATGCATTCTTAGAAAAGGTTAGGGAAGGAGCAGAACTAATAAAAATGCACATTGAGTTAGGTCATAGTATACGTATAATCTCCCATAGAGACGCTGATGGCATCACTGCAGGAGCTATCTTAGCCAAAGCTATAGCAAGAGAAGGTGCGGATTTTCATTTAAGCATCGTTAAACAGCTTAGTGAGAATATTATAAAAGAACTTGCCGAAGAAGGCCAAAAGATATATATTTTCAGTGATCTCGGAAGTGGTTCCATAAGGTTCATTGAGAGATATTTAGCCGATGCTACTGTAGTAATAGCTGATCATCATCCCCCCGAAGATGGAGAGATTGAACGAGAAAATCATGTTCTTGTGAACCCTACTCAGTTTGGAGCAGATAGTGTTAGAGATCTCAGTGGTTCAGGGGTGGCCTACTTCATCACAAAGGCATTAAATGAGAAAAACAAAGACTTGGGTCACTTAGCTTTGGTTGGAGCAGTTGGGGATATGCAAGAAGTTGATGGTCAGTTTCACGGGATGAACGTTGAGATAATAGATGATGCAAAGAAACTTGAACTAATAGAACTGCGTAAAGAAATACGTCTTTTTGGAAGGGAAACTCGAACTTTGGCTCAAATGCTTGCATATGCATCAAATCCAGAGTTACCTGGGATAACAGGAGATTTGAGGAATGCCATAGAATTTCTACGGAGTAAAGGGTTTGATCCTGACGTGAATTACTGGCAGCTCAAAGAAGAGGAGAAAAGGAAACTGCATGATGCACTAGTAATTCACCTGATTAAAAACAATGCATCCAAAGAAGATATAGATAGGCTCATAGGAGACGTGATTTTGATTAGAAAATATTCCGAAGGTGATCCAAGACATGAGGCAAGGGAGTTTGCTACTTTACTAAATGCGACTGGGAGGCTCAACATGGGGGCTTTAGGAGTTGCAATATGCTTGGGAGATGAAAAAGCATTCAGAGATGCACTAAAACTTGTGGAGGAGTACAAGAAGGAACAAATAGAAATGAGGAAATATATCATCCAAAATTGGAACAGTGCAATTGAGAAAGATCATGCTTACGTGTTTTATGCAGGTAAAAACATCAAAGATACGATGGTGGGGATAGCCGCTACAATAGCAATAAATGCCCAATTAGCAAATCCGGAAAAACCGGTAATAGTTTTAGCAGATAGTGAGGAAGA
>QMUF01000135.1 GCA_003663525.1 Thermococci archaeon
ATTAATTGAGATTCAGGAAAAGATAGATAGGACGAAGGCTGCGAAAATCAAGTTTGTAGAACCGGAAAACCTCCACATCAAAGTCAAATTTTTGGGAGAGATAACCGAGGAACAAGCTGAAGATATTAAAAGAATTCTCGAATCTATAGCAAAGAATCACAAAAAGCATGAAGTGAATGCAAAAGGAATAGGGGTTTTCCCAAGTTATAACTATGTGAGGGTTATATGGGCTGGTGTTGAAAGCGATGGAGAAATAAGGAAGATTGTTGAGGAAATAGACAATGCTTTTTTCAAACTTGGATTTAAACGGGAGAAGAACTTTGTCTCTCATATAACAATAGGTAGAGTAAAGTTCGTAAAAGACAAAGTGGCGCTTATGTTGGCATTAAAGGAGCTATCTAATGAAGAGTTTGGAAAGTTTAAAGTTGAGGCAATAGAACTTAAAAAGAGCACTCTTACACCAAAGGGTCCTATATATGAGACTCTTGCAAGATTTGAATTGCAAGATTAGGTGGAGTTTTGATGAAGCTGTTAGAAGAAGTTTTAGGAAGAATAAAACCCTCCGAAGAGGAAAGGAGATTAGTTAATAAAGTAACACGTGAAGTAGTGGATATTGCAAAAGCCAAAATAGAAAAAGTTGAGAGTGAGGTTACTCTTCATCTTGTGGGTTCAATAGCCAAAGACACTTATCTTTCTGGAGACCATGATATTGATCTTTTTTTAGCCTTTCCTCTTGAGTCTTCTCTCGAAGAATTGAGAAAAAGAGGATTGGAGCTTGCAAAAGCCATTGGGAATAATCTTGAAAATTATGAAGTTGCTTATGCTGAGCATCCCTATGTAAGAGCCATCTATAAAGGTTTTGATATTGATATTGTCCCCTGTTATAATGTGAAGAGCTGGAAAGAGGTTAGGACTGCTGTTGATAGATCAATACTTCATACAAAGTGGGTAATTGAGCATTTAAACGGCAGAAACGATGAAGTTAGGTTATTAAAGCGGTTTTTAAAAGGGGCAAATGCCTATGGTAGTGAGGTTTATGTAAGAGGATTTTCGGGATATCTGACTGAACTTTTGATAATAAAACATGGTTCTTTTTTGAAGTTGATGGAAAACATTGAATTTTTAGGGAAGATCAAAATAATAGACTTGGAAGGGTGGCTTAAGAAGGAACCGGAAATAGCGTACAAAACCGTAGAGAGAGAAGGAGAAAAGCCATTGGTAGTTATAGATCCTGTAGATCCTAGGAGGAATGTTGCCTCTGCATTAAGCTGGGAAAAGTTTGGAGTGTTTTACTTTAAGGCAATGGAATTTAAAGAAAATCCAAAACTCGAGTTTTTCTTCCCTTCAAAAAAGAAAATTGGAGATTACAAAGTCTTGCTTAGAGAGAAAGGTACAAACTTAATTGTCATTCTCTTTCCAAAACCAGAGCTCATAGACGATGTTCTCATTCCTCAGCTTGAGAGAAGTGCAAAAGGCCTCGAAAAAAGCTTGAAAAAAGAAGGCTTTGAAGTTTTTGATTTGAACTGGGGGTATAAAAATAAAGCTTTCATCATGCTTGAGATTGATAGGATAAAAAGGCCAAGGACAAAACTAAAACTAGGTCCAGAATTTCTTACTAATAGAGCTTTAGATTTTTATGGAAAAAACCAAAAAGTATGGGTAAGAGGGAAAAGACTTTATTCAGAGAAAGGTGTTGAGGAAGGGGTAGTGGAGGTCATTGAAAATCTCTTTGCTAAAAATCAGGTTCCATTGGGTAAGAATATTAGAGAGAGCGTAAAAAATGCAGATATTTTAATAAACTTTGTGCCTCGTGAGCTCGAGGATGAAGCATATCTCTTTTTAAGCAAAGAAAAGTGGAATATAAAGGCCTAAACTTTGGCCCGATGTTCGCACCACTCTTTATTTTCCCACTCGCCATGCATCTCTCCAGAAATGTGTCCAGTATCAGCTACAGCTTTCTTTAAATCGTAAAGCACTTCTAAAGCCCCTTTTATATCTTCAGGAAGATCTTCATTTCCAACATAAAGAGCACCTCTTGTTATCACATTGTAGTCACAGTTTGGAACTTCACTTTTCAGGCTGTCGAACCATGCTTTTTCTGTAGTTTCCCATCCTTCTAGTCCTGGCATTTTGAAGAGCTCATAATCGTAATAAAGCTGGGGGAAAGCAAGGAGTTTCATGTATTCAAGAAGGATATAATTCGCTCTTTCGTGCATATTTTCGTCTATATAAACTTTCATGAGCTCTATTAGGGCTTTGCTGATTGCAGAAACGTTTTCAAAGGTCACTCTAGTATCTATATTTTCCCAGAACCTCGGGTCTGAATGGTTGGCAAGTAGCATTATGTAATATATTCTTCCAAGTCTTAGAGCCAACGTGGGGTCGATTCCTTTTAATGGTTCTATTACGTATTCTATAGTAGTGTCCATTTCAAAATATTCGTAGTGCTCCCTGAAAAATATTCTGGAATACCTCACCAAAAATTCCTTTATACTTTCTATACTCGCATCTGGTAGGTATTTGTGGATCATGTCAATAACACCGAAACGTACACTCCGATTTAGTTCTCTAAATAGCTTTGTAAATGCATACTTCCATAGCTGGGAAAGTTTTTGTCCATTGTAAATTCTATTGATGACCTTACCGTCCTCTCTTCTAACTCCCATCCATCTTATGTCACTTGTTCTCCCGTCCATGCTTAGGTCATAATAATCACTCCAGCTTGAATAATCTTTTACATTAATTCTAAAGTGCTCACTGCATTCTCCTTCCAGACAGAGATATTCACTGTTTTTCTTCTTTCTAACAAATTCTATCGTATTTATTGTTTCAACTCCCTTCTCCTCAAGCTTTGAAACCCACCTAAGGAATTTATCTAATTGCTGAGGGTTACTCAATAGTGCCTCGAGATCACTCGCGAGATATACTAAATAAGGAATTCTGGAGTTTTCTTTGAAAACATCGATTCTGCCCTCAACAACAGCCCGTACAAGGCCCTCAACATCTAAAGTATTAAATGCAAATGCATCACTTAGCTGGTGATCTCTCCCAAACACATATCCAATTTTATCGTCGCACTTGTATGTGTTGCATGAAAATTTTGCCTGTGGATAATGGAGGCCTACAAACTGTCGTTCGTCAAGTAGGAAAACTATTTCCTTTTCTGTTGAATCAGCCACGATTTTAGCAGTTTTTTTAGTCACGACGTTTTCAGGGAGCCAGTAGCCCACAACTTTCTTCTCCCTAATGAAGGGTTCGTAAAAATCAAAAGAAGCTTTTGCTAGTATTTCTTGTTCAAAACTGCTCAGATGAGGGAGTATTGGATGGAAAAGAGTTGTGGGCACTGTTTCTACTTTGCTTGTGAGCAGATCTACAATCTCACCATATATTTTGGGTTTATATCTCAGTATCATGTACAAAGTGAAAGGTTCAAAATCTACGCTCACACAGCCGGATTTTAAAGAACCTAGAGCATCACTTGTGTACTCATAGGCCTTAATAACGGTTCTTGTCCAGTTTCTGGACTTTACTTCTATATCTCTTATTTTCAAAGAAACAGGGCTTAAACGTTCTGAATACTTTATTGGATCCCATCCAGAGCCATCGTGAATATATATAATATCGCCCGGTTGATACCCATGAAAATGATAGCCAAACTTCTGATACATTATACCACCTTAAAGGTTTAAAGGAGAGGGGGGTATTAAGAGTTGCGGTGATCTTATGGAAAAGCTAAAAGCATATTTGGAAGAAGTACATCGAAAAGCAAGCTATGCAGAAGAACTTTATGGGATTAAAATAAGGTACGTCCCCATTATAGTGGAAGAAAAAACCGTTGTACTTGATAGAGAAAATAAGAAGATAAAGAGACTTGAAGAGAAGATTATAGAAAATATTGAAAACGGCACGGTGGAGCTTTACCTAACGATTACTTTTGGAGAGGATATTGGATTAAGATGAACAGCCCCCGTAAACAATTGGGAGAAGTTTTAGATAATCTCCATCTTTGACTTGGTACTCTTTTGAAACGCGTTTTTCATTTACAAGTAGATGATGTTCAGCATCGCTTATCCCCCATATTTTTGAGGATTTCCCCTATGGTGGCTCCATCTCGGACTTTTAGTTCAATCTCTGCTCTGTGTTTTAATGCAAGTTCTCCATAGAGCCTAATCTTCACTTTCATTCTTAAGTTCCTCCAAAAATACCTCCACCTTCTTGTACACTTCTTCAGGGGCTTCTTTTAATGGGGAGCTTTTTATCTTAGGTTTTTCGAGGCCTATAATGAGCTTCTCCAGAAATTTTATAGCATTTTCCATAGCTTCTTCTTCTGTAGTCCCGGGAGGAATGTTATTGTCAAAATAATAC
>QMUF01000136.1 GCA_003663525.1 Thermococci archaeon
AAGAGTCAACGCTGTTGTTTACTTTAGGGTTGTTGATCCAGTAAAAGCGGTGACTCAAGTCAAGAACTTCATCATGGCAACTTCTCAGATGTCACAGACGACTTTGAGAAGTGTTATAGGTCAGGCACATTTGGATGAGCTCCTTAGTGAAAGAGAGAAACTTAATCGGGAGTTGCAGAGGATAATAGACGAAGCAACGGATCCCTGGGGAATAAAAGTTACAGCAGTGGAGATTAAGGATGTTGAATTACCCGCTGGAATGCAAAGGGCAATGGCAAGACAAGCAGAAGCAGAGAGAGAAAGGAGAGCTAGAATTACACTTGCGGAGGCAGAAAGACAGGCCGCTGAGAAACTTAGAGAGGCTGCTGAGATTATATCTGAACACCCAATGGCATTACAGCTTAGAACTCTCCAAACAATAAGCGATGTGGCAGGAGATAAGAGCAACGTCATAGTCCTGACGCTTCCAATGGAAATGCTAAAATTGTTCAGAAGTTTGTCTGACACTGCTATAGCCTTTAAAAAGAAGGCAGAAGAGGAAGAGAAGTGATCTAACTTTTTATTTTTGAACCTCCTTTTTGATATTTTTCTTTGTTAGTCCTTGCTATTCACAGTGAGGGTTCAATTTCTTAAAGTGGCTGGGATCAACACAAATATTGAGTTAAATATAAAAGATTAGACATCAAAGATATAACAGTTGCATTACTTATAGGTTTCAGACATTGTTGTCAAAAATTCAAATGGAGGGACAGAAGTGGGAAGATCTATTGTTTTTGCTTCTGGAAAAGGTGGGACTGGAAAAACAACAGCGATAGCCAATGTGGGTGTTGCTTTAGCACAATTTGGGAAAGAAGTTATAGTTATAGATGCGGATATTACAATGGCAAATTTGAGTTTAATTTTAGGAATGGAAGACATTCCAATAACGTTACATGATGTACTTTCAGGAGAAGCAGAACTTAATGATGCAATATATGAGGGGCCGGCAAGTGTTAAAGTAATACCAGGTGGGTTGAGCTTAGAAAAAATTAAAAAAGCAAAAAACCCTGAACGTTTGAAAGAGCTTATGAGAGAAATATCTTCATTGGCAGATTTTATTTTGATTGATGCTCCAGCAGGGCTTGAGATGACTTCTATAACTGCATTACTTATAGGAAAAGAGCTTATTCTCGTTACTAATCCTGAGATATCTGCTATAACCGATTCCCTAAAAACAAAACTTGTTGCAGAAAAGCTTGGTACTCTTCCCTTGGGGGCTGTATTAAACAGAGTAACTAATGAAAAAACGGAATTATCTAGGGAAGATATTGAAACAATTTTGGATGTTCCGGTGTTGATGATAATTCCAGAGGACCCAGAGGTAAAAAGGGCAAGTGCTTATGGTATTCCACTTGTTATCAAAAATCCCACTTCTCCAGCAGCTATAGCATACAAACAACTTGCTGCTAAGCTTGCCGGAATTAGGTATACCCCACCACGGCCCGAGAGCCCAATCAAAAGAGTGTTTAAAGCCTTGTTTGGAGGGGGCAGAAGATGAGTCTTTTTACAACGATCCTTGTAATATTCCTTTTGCTCATGAATATCTTTTTAGTAATACTCTATCTATCCGAAAAGAGATCCTCACGCTATGTGGCATACGACGAAGAAAGCAGAAGTACTCTCAAAAGGAGGGTGACCCACTTAAAAGAGGAGCTGGAGTCTGAGCTTGTGGATTTTGACATCGAAGAATGGGAAAAAGCTCTTGAAGAGTCCCTTGAAGAAGAGATAAAAAATCTTTAAACTCTTTTATTTATATTTCATGGTTTGAGAAAAGCTTAAGTATTTTTACAACGTATTGTATTTTCCCCTGAATTGGGAGGTGAAAATATGAAGGCAAAAGTGAGAATACTTGATATTGAAACTGGCAAGTTCTTAGTTTTTATTAGCGAGAAAGATGCAAAAAATGCAAAACTTCATCCTGGAGACTTGGTTAAGGTAGAAACAGCTAAGAGAACCATATATGGTGATATTGGTATAAGCAAAACGATTAATCCGGGAGAAATTGGGGTTACAAAGGATGTTTTGAGGTCTTATACTTTTTCTGAAGGAGAGGTAGTAAATTTGGTTCCTAGTGGAACCCCTGAGAGTGTTCGTTATATTAGGAGAAAAATGAATGGTCAAAAACTAAAAAAAGTTGAGATAGAAGCAATAGTAAAGGATATTGTAGATAGAAAGCTTAGAGACATTGAGATAAGTTCTTTTGTAACTTCACTTGAGATAAACGGTCTTGATATGGATGAGATAGCATGGCTAACCACTGCTATGGCAGAAACGGGTGATATGTTGGACATTGATAGGAAACCTATTATGGATGTTCATAGTATTGGAGGCGTGCCCGGAAATAAGACTAATACTCTTGTGGTCCCCATTGTGGCTGCTGCAGGATTAACAATTCCAAAAACGTCTTCTAGGGCAATAACAAGCGCAGCTGGAACGGCTGACGTAGTGGAGGTCTTGGCCCCAGTAACACATTCTTTGGATGAAATCAAGAGAATTGTGGAGAAAATTGGGGCCTGTTTAGTGTGGGGGGGAGCTCTTAATTTAGCTCCTGCTGACGATTTGACAATAAAGGCCGAAAGAGCATTGAGTGTTGATCCAAAAGGACTTATGCTTGCAAGTATAATGTCAAAGAAATACGCCATGGGCTCACAGTACGTATTGATTGACATTCCAACTGGAGAGGGGGTTAAAGTTGAGAAAGTAGAAGATGCTAGGTCTTTGGCAAAAGATTTCATAGAATTAGGAAAACGACTTGGCCAGTATGTGGAGACTGCAATAACATATGGTGGCCAGCCGATTGGACACACTGTGGGGCCAGCTCTAGAAGCTAAGGAGGCTCTAGAGACAATAATGGTGGGTAAAGGACCAGGAAGTCTTGTAGAAAAAGCGACTGGGTTAGCAGGAATATTGCTCGAGATGGGGGGTGTGGCTCCAGCAGGAATGGGTAAAAAAATGGCTAAAGAAATTCTAGAGAGTGGCAAGGCTTATGAAAAGCTTAAAGAGATAATAGAGGAGCAGGGTGGAGACCCTAACATAAAGCCGGAAGACATTCCTATAGGAGATAAAACCTACACATTTGTGGCCCAAACTTCAGGATATATAACTAGAATTGACAATAAGGCTATAACGGCAATAGCTAGAGCCGCCGGGGCCCCTGAAGATAAGGGGGCTGGAATAATGTTACATGTAAAGGTAGGAGAAAAAGTAAAGGAGAGAGATCCACTATTCACAATACATGCGGAAAGTGGAACTCGACTGGATCAAGCTATAATACAAGCAAGAAGAATGGAACCGATAAGAATAGAAGGAATGGTATTGCAGAGAATTGGGAACATCTAACGTTTCCTATGCCTCTCGTACCAACCCCACTCTTTTTTGCTTCCAAAACTCCTTACTCCTTCTTTGGCAAGTTTTATACGGAGTTCTTTGGCAAGTTCATGAGGGATCTCACCGTGATCTTCCATCCAATTGATAATCTCCAAGGCTTCTTCATCAGTCTCGCATCTTCTTATGAAATCTATCACAGTGGGACTGTAACCTGAAAAATCCACAAATTCTTCCTCTTCTTCTCTATTTGTATATCCTTTAATAACAACTTCAGACCCTTCTTCCAACTCTTTTGTCAGATTAGGGTATTTCTCTTCAAATTCTCTTTTGTCATATTCTTGCCAAGGAAATTCATCAATCGGGCGTTTTTTCTTTTTGTCCATATTAAGCACCTCTCTTCGGATTTTACTCTGAAAAGTTGCTTATATACTTTGTCTTTTGCTCTTTGCAAAGCGCTTATATAATTTGGATTCTATTTTCTAACCATGAAGGGAGCATATTTCTTGATAGTCTTCTTGGAAAAGGATCAGGAGATAAAGACTAAAGCAAAAAAGTTCATCTTGAAGAGAGGATATTATGTCTATGTAGGATCTGCCATGAATTCCCTTGAAGGGAGAGTTTTGAGACATTTCAGACAAAAGAAGAGATTTCACTGGCACATAGATTATCTGCTCGATAAGGCTCGGATTATTGAAGCATACTTAATTCCAAGTAATGTAAAAATCGAAGAGGATCTTTCTATGGCATTGGATTCTCACGCGGTCGGAGTTAATGGTTTTGGAGCAAGTGATGTTTCTACAAAAACAAATTTATATCACTTTGGAAATAATCCGCCTGGTGAGATATTGTATACCATCTTAAACTCAATGAAGCTTAAATGGAAAAGGATTAAAAATCCCCAGGAGATTATGGAGTGGAGGGAAAATGATGTTGAAAATAGGAAAAGTTGAATAATACATACAAGAAAAGCACAAAGAAGAAAAAATA
>QMUF01000137.1 GCA_003663525.1 Thermococci archaeon
CATGATGGGCCTGGCTACACCACCCGGGCATTTGAGTGGCCGGCGGCGTCCTCGGTTTCCCACCCCCTCTCGGAGGGTAGTACCGCCGAGATCGCTGACGGGCTTAACTTCCGGGGTCGAAACGAGTCCGGGTGTGACCCCGCCGCTATGACCGCCGTGCCACTAACAACTCCCTGTATTAAGTTTATAAATTTTGCGGTAACTTAATAGATCAGAGAAAATAATAAGAGACATTGACTCTCAAAAATAGCATGCATTTACAAAAAGTGAAAAACTTAAATAGTGAAAACCCTTCCTAAATAAAAGCGGTGGTGAAAATGAAAGTAAAAAATCTCATGACTCCTGATCCAGTAGTGATTGAACTACCGGCCACACGGAATTATGCCCTAGATCTTTTTAAAAGGTACAAAGTTAGATCTTTTCCGGTTGTTAAGAGAGGAACAAAGGAAATTGTCGGGATAGTGAGCATAAAGAGTGTTCTTCTACATCCCGATGAAGATCAGCTAGCAATGCTCATCAAGCGAGATGTTCCCCTTGTCACCCCAAAAGATACCCTAAAGAAAGCTGTCAAGCTAATCTTGAAAAACAAATATAGGCGGGTTATCGTAGTAGATAAAGAAAACCATGTTGTAGGAATCTTAACTGTCGGTGACATAATAAGAAGATACCTATCCAAAAGTGAAAAAATGAAGTTTATAGAAATCGAGCCCTATTACCAGAGATATGTGAGTGTTGTGTGGAAAGGCACTCCATTAAAAGCTGCTCTAAAAGCCCTTCTACTTTCCAATGCTATGGCCCTTCCAGTGATCGATGATGATGGCAGTTTAATTGGAATTATAGATGAGACTGACTTACTTAAAGACAGCGAAATAGTTAGAGTCATGAAAACCTCAGAATTGGCTGTATCCAGTGAAGAAGAATGGATCTTAGAAAGCCATCCCGTGCTCTTATTTGAAAAATCAGAACTACAACTCCCTAAAAAACCAGTACAGGAGTTAATGACTACCGAGTTAAAATTGGCAACACCACATATGAGCGTGTATGAGGTAGCCAACATAATGACCCAAGAGCACATAGAACAGTTACCAGTAATAAAAGGAGAGGGCGAAATAATAGGCCTCATTAGAGACATAGATCTAGTTAAAGCTATAGTGGGTGCAAGATGAATCCACTTTCCCTTTCTATTATTGGCTTTGGAAATGTTGGGAGGGGAGTAGCGGAAGTACTCCACAATAAAATCCCTTATTTTAAGAAGAAGTATGGAACCAATATAAAAGTAGTTAGCATAACAGATACCAGCGCTACAATATGGGACCAAGAAGGCATAAATCTAAGAGAAGCCATTGAAACTAAAAATCGCTTTGGCTCATTGAAGTTCTGGGGAAATGAATACGAAGTGTATAAGCTGGGTCCAATGGAAGTTGTTAAAGAAATTGACGCTGATGTAATTATTGACGTAACGAATGATAAAAATGCATCGAAGTGGCATTTAGAGGCATTAAAAAGAGGAAAAGGGGTTGTAACATCTAATAAACCCCCGGTTATTTTTGATTATAAGGAACTTGTAGATTCAGCAAATTCAAAAAACCTCCCCTATCTCTTTGAAGCGACAGTAATGGCCGGAACACCGATAATAAGGCTTTTAAAAGGAGGATTTCTTGCAGATTCAGTTAAAAGAATTTCCGGTGTTCTCAATGGGACTACCACATTTATATTAACCTCCATAGAAACTGGAATGACGTTTAAAGAAGCCCTCAAGCAGGCCCAAACAGCAGGAATAGCTGAAAAAGATCCCTCTAATGACCTCAAAGGTATAGATGCAGCTTATAAGGCCACTATTCTCCATCACCTGGCCTTTTACCCCATAGACTTCAAAGAAATCCATATAAAGGGAATAGAAGACCTTAGTGAAGAAGAAATCAGAGAAGCGAAGAAAGAGGGAACTCCTTTTCGACTCGTGGCCACTGTAGAGGAAGGTAACGTAGAAATAAAGCCCAAAAAAGTCTATGAAAATGGACCACTTGCCGTAAGTGGAACTTCAAATGTCGCAGTTATTGAAACAGACCTTTTGGGAGAGTTAATGCTTAAAGGTCCGGGAGCAGGCATAAAAGAAACTGCTTCAGGAGTCGTGGGAGATATAATAAGAGCTGCTGTCTCAATATGCAAATATTTATAATACAAACTTTGATCCTCAGTTTTAGGTGGAAATATGGAACATGTCATAGCCCTCCACCAGGTCTATGGGGAACTCATCTTTAGGGGCCTAAAATTCCATGAAATAAGGAAGGCCCCAATATTTAGAGAAGGAGATGTTGTCTTTCTTTACATTGCAAGAGGAAACCCCGATGTTCTAAAGAGAACCCTTAAAAAACTCGGCTTGAGTGAAGAGCAGACTTTAACCCAGAGAGGGAGTATAGCTGGAGGGTTTGAAGTAGGTGAAGTGATCAAAGCAGACTTCGAGAATCTTTGGGAACTCACAAAGGATACAAGCGGCCTTACATTCGTCTACGGGGAAGAGGCTGGTAAAAGATGGTTAAAGAGTTATATCAAAGACCACGGATATGCATTCACAATAGAAAAACCATTTTTGTTCCAAGAACCCCTCACAAGGGAAAAAATGAAAGAGCTTTATGGAACACATGTGGATGGGATAATTCATCTTTCAAGCAGGACCCGACAACCATGGGTAAGGGCTCTTCTAGAGGATCTTATAGTTAGGGATGTGTGTTTCATTTAACTTCTTCCGAGGGGTCGTAGACTACATAAGGGCCTTTGCTAAGCTTTGCCACCTCTTCTTTGGTGAGAAGTCTGCTCTTAACTTTCTCACCTATAAGCGCACTGTTCCCAAAAGGATCCATAATTCTCACTGTTAAGGGTTTTTTACCCTCCTTTACTCCCTCAATATAGTTCAATATCTCTTCAATCTTTTTTATACTTTCCTCCTCATTTTCCTCTTTCTTGAAGTTTTTAGCCATCAAAAGGGTCTCTCTGGCCCTTTCAAGAACCCCTTCTATGTTAGTGACAAAACCCTGGCTTGCTGGGCCCGGCTCTATTTTTATCCCAATTTCCTCCAGCTCAATCGTACCGCTCTTACTTCTGACAACTCTTGTAAATAGATCCTTTTCTTCTTCCACCTTAACAGTATACAGTTTCGGTTCTTTTTCTTCCAAAAGCATGACATCCGCATTTCTATATCCACACTTCTCACAGATTATCGTGGACTCCATAACTTTCCCAAAGTAGGGAATCTCATGGAGATAATTCAAAGCTTTCAAGGTATTTTTCCCACCACAGATAGGGCAATCACCCAGTCTAACTTCATGTATACCACTCATTTTAATTCACCACAGCTAAAAAGAAGAAGGAGTTTATAAAGATTAGAGAAAATATCAGCCTCTATAGATCTTAATATCTGAGGGGGTTATCAAGATCTTAATCTCATGTTTGGCTATTTTTGCGGTTTCGCCGCCAAGGGCCTGAGTAATGCCCTTTATCTGTTCAACAACTTTAGCAAGCACTTCTGGCTTTGATTCTAGCGGAGTTAAATCGGCAATAATAATATTACCGGCTTGGACTTCCTCAGAAATCTTTTCCAGATCGCTGTAACTAGTAACAACAATCTTTTTTATATATCTAACTTCAGGTTCAGTTATAGTCTTTGCTAAAAGATCCTCTTCCATAGGAATAACCTCGACTTCCCGTTTAACATCCCTCTTCCTACCAGCCCCGAGTTCTTTCTTTGGTTCTTCTTTTTTAGTGAGCTTGTCAAACAACCCCATGGTTTTCACCTCAAAATATTCCTAACTAAGTTATTTTTTTGTACTAAGTCTTTATATTTCTTGTGGATGCCACTTTCATTAATATCCCTTCCATCTGTCCTTAAAGGAAGAGAGTTTTGAAATATGAGATGTGGCCCATCCCAAGTTGAATAGCAAGGTTTGAATTTTTACCTAAGATAAACACATCACTCATCAAGAACCATCGATATTAAAACAGTGACTCGAGAAATAAAGTGCCTACCCAGATGAGCACTTAAATTTCGTCAATTGTTTACATAGAAAAATCATTATTAAATATGACCAACGTGACTTCTTCACTTAACAGTTCCTATGAATGTACAAGAAAATAGGGGATAAAAAGGTCAAAAATTAGCCCTTTTATCGAAACCTTTATATACCTTTAATTCCAAAAATAAGAATGAAGAATTTTCCCAGGAGGTGTTATGAATGGCTGAGTTGCCAATTGCCCCGATTGATAGATTGATTAGAAAGGCCGGTGCCGAGAGAGTTAGTGAAGATGCTGCCAAAGTACTTGCCGAGTACCTCGAAGAGTACG
>QMUF01000138.1 GCA_003663525.1 Thermococci archaeon
GATTAAGAAAGGGTGTTTATGCGGTGAGGCGCTTATAGAGCTCTTCGTAAGCATTTATAAGCTCTCCTTTGTCAAAGCGGAAAACGTCTTTATCGAGACTCTCTTTTGTCTCTACATCCCAGAAACGGCAGGTGTCAGGACTTATTTCGTCCCCAAGGATTATCTCTCCTCTTTCGTTTTTGCCGAATTCAAGCTTAAAATCAACTAGAATTATTCCCTTTTGAGTAAAGTATTCCCTCAAGATTTCGTTAACTTTCAAAGCAATACCTTCTATTTCTCTGAGTTCACTTTCACTTACTCCTAAGACCTTTGCATGGTGGTGGTTTATCATGGGGTCTCCGAGAGCATCGTTCTTGTAATATAATTCTACTATTGGTTCTGGGAGCTCTGTTCCTTCTTCTAGAGGCAACCTCTTTTTCAAACTTCCTGCAACCACGTTTCTAACAACAACCTCAACAGGGTACATCTGAAGTTTCTCTACGATGAGTTTATTGTCTCCTGCGATGCCTATGAAGTGAGTTTTAATGCCCTTCTCTTCTAAGATCTTGAAAAGGATAGCACTTATTTTAGCGTTAAGCCAGCCTTTGCCCTTAAATTGTGCTTTTTTTTCTCCATTAAAGGCCGTTGCGTCATCTTTAAACTCCATTATCACTTTCCCATCGTCTAAGGGAATCATCTTCTTTGCTTTGCCTTCATAAATCTCCATAAGTATCACCATGTTTGTGTAAAATATTGCCATATTTAAGCTTTATTTTAACATTTAAATGTCAAACAATGGGATAAACTTTTTAAGCTGGCAATGTTGAAATAATTCCAGTGCTGATGGTTGGTTAACATTTATAAGTCAAACAATCTGTGAGGGAAATCCATGAGAGAGAAATGTGGAATCTTTGCAGCCAAAACTGAAAATGCTTCTAAAAAGGCCTATTATGCGCTTATGGCTCTTCAACACCGAGGACAGGAGAGTGCAGGGATAAGTGTGTGGAAATACAAAATAAGGACTTTGGCAGGCAGAGGTTTAGTTTCTGAAGTTTTTAAAGGCAAAGAACTTACAAAACTCCGATCGAACATTGTTATAGGTCATGTACGCTACTCTACTTCCGGTGCTCTTAATGAGACTCAACCCATTGAAACCTCCTACTGTGGGAAAGAAATAGCGGTGGCCCATAATGGAACGCTCACTAATTTTCTTCCTTTAAGGAGAGAATACGAAAAAAGAGGAGTAAAATTCAGACACTCCGTAGATTCAGAGCTTTTGGGAATCTCTTTTCTCTGTCATTTAAAAGAGACAGGTGATGAGTTTGAGGCTATGAGAGAAGTTTTTAATGAAGTGAGGGGTGCTTATTCAGTTGCATTCCTTTTTGATGGGAAAATCTTAGTTGCTAGAGATCCGGTTGGATTTAGGCCCCTTAGTTATGGGAGGGGGGATGGCCATTATTTTGCTTCTGAAGATTCTGCATTGGGGCTTTTTGTAGATGAGATTAGAGATGTGAGACCTGGAGAGGCCTTTTTAATTTCCGATGACATTGAGAATAAAGTCTTGGTTAAAGAAAGACATCACCATTGTGTTTTTGAGTATATTTACTTTGCTAGGCCGGATAGCGTTCTTGATGACGTAAGTGTCTATAAAGCAAGGGTCAGAATGGGAATGGAACTTGCCATTGAAAGTCCTGCGGATGTGGATGTAGTTATACCCGTGCCAGATTCTGGGAGAGCGGCAGCATTGGGGTTTTCTCAGATTAGTGGGATCCCATATGCGGAAGGCCTGATAAAAAACCGTTATATAGGCCGGACTTTTATAATGCCTGGCCAATTTTATAGGGAACTAAAAGTAAAGCTCAAACTTTCTCCCGTTAGGGAGGTCATTGATGGAAAACGGGTGGTTCTTATTGATGATTCTATAGTTAGAGGAACGACAATGAGGAGAATAGTGGGTTTGCTGAGGAGAGCCGGTGCAGGAGAGGTACATGTAAGGATAGCTTCCCCTCCAATAAGGTATCCTTGTTATATGGGGATAGACATTCCGACGAGGCATGAGTTAATAGCGGCTTTTGGGAATGTTGAAAAAGTTAGGAAAGCAATAGACGCTGATAGTTTGGCCTATCTTAGTGTGGAAGGCCTAAAGAGAGCTGTTGGGAAAGAGGAACTCTGCTTGGCATGTCTTACTGGTTATTACCCAGAATGGGCTTTTGATTTTTGAGCTTTTTTATCCTTGCTGTTGAAAACTTAAATTCTGGGGTTCCAGCTTTGTTTAGAGCATTGTTGGTGATTTTATTGACTTTAGAATGAAATGGAACCACTAGTAGTCCTTTGGGTACTTTTCCGATTTTTACCTTCATTCGTATCTTTCCTCTTTTGGTCTCAATCTCTACAAAGTCATTGTCCACTATATTGAGTTTCTTTGCATCTTCTTCATTTATCATGATTTTGGGCTCTTTCATGAGTTTAGATAATGAAGGGCTCCTCGATGTCATTTCTCCCGTATTATAGTGATTTATGAGCCTCACTGTTGTCAGGATGAAAGGATACTCCTCATCTACGTTTTCCCACGGGGATATTTGTTCTACGGCAACAAATCGTGCCTTTCCATTTGGAGTAGCAAACTCCCACGTGTGTAGTCTCTTTTTTGGTAGAAAGACTCCATCATCGCTTTTTAGGGCATCTATGTCTCTTTCTTCTAGTTCGGGAAAAAGAGAGAAGTATTCTTTCGTTATTTCTTCTACACTTGAATACTCAAATCCCGGCAAACCAAGGCCTTTTCCTAACATGGTTAGTATTTTCCAGTCTGGTTTAGAGTCATTTAAGGGCTCGAGGATTTTCTCGCTCCACTGAATTCTACGTTCGCTGTTCATGTAAGATCCTTTCTTTTCACAAAAAGCTGAAGCGGGGAGGATATAGTGAGCATATTGGGCTGTTTTTGTTATAAACAGATCTTGAACTATTAGTAGGTCTAGCTTTCTAAGGGCCTCTCTAACGCGGCCAAAATTGGCTTCACTAACAGCTGGATTTTCCCCTACAATGTAAAGTGCCTTTATGTCGTCTCTTTCTATTGCATCCCAAACTTCGGTTAAATATAATCCCCTCTCGATTGGAATGTTTTCAACTCCCCATAGAGAAGCAACTCTTTTCCTGAACTTTTCATCTTCCAAAGGGATATATCCAGGTAAAAACTCGCTCAGAGCGCCCATATATGCAGCTCCTTGAACGTTGTTTTGACCACGCATTGGATAGAGACCGCCTCTGTTGCCAATATAACCAAGAAGAAGTGCGATATCTATTATAGCAAGAACATTCTCAACTCCAGAAACGTGTTGAGTCACACCCATACCCCACATAATGGCTCCACTTCCCGCTAAGGCAAACTCTCTTGCAGTCTTTTGAATTAGTGTGGCTGGGACCCCAGTAACTTTCTCTGCATATTCGGGGGTATACTTCATAGTGGCCATTCGAACCTCTGAAAATCCGGTGGTTCTGTTTTTGATGAATTCTTCATTGTAAAGTTCTTCCCTAATTATAACGTTCATCATGGCATTGGCAAGCACTATGTCAGTACCTGGCTTTATAACAAACTTGTAATCGGCAAGATTCATCGTAATAGTTTCCCTAACATCAACCACTATTATTTTGGCCCCTCTCTTTTTGGCCTTCTTTATGTAATCTATAACTACAGGGTGAGTCCCAGCAGGATTATAACCCCAGATGAGTATAGCTCCAAAGTTCTCTATATCTTCGTAGGGGTTTGTTTGAGTTCCTGTTCCTATTGTGGTTTTGAGTGCATGGACACTTGCTTCGTGGCAAATCCTTGCACAGTTATCAATATTATTTGTCCCAAAAAGTCTCGCTATTTTTTGAAGGAGATAATTCTCTTCGTTGCTAATCTTTGAGGAGGATATAAAAGCAACTGCATCAGGGCCATAAAACTCCCTTATTTCAAGAAGTTTGTGAGATACTTCTTCAATAGCTTGGCCCCAAGGTATGGGTTTTAAAGCACTTCTATTGCGTTTTAATGGTCTCTTGACCCTATTTTTTGATAAGGCAAACTCCATTGCATAGAGGCCTTTTGGACAGAGTTTTCCTCTGTTTGGTTCACCCCTGTAAGGTTTAATAATTAGTGTTTGGGGATCAACAAGAAGTTTGCACCCAAACCCGCAATATGGACACACAACAGTTTTCACACTACCACCTATTAACACATAAATGGTAAAAATAAAAATCTTTCTGTTAAAAATCAACAAGAAAATGATGAAAAATAACATCCAATTAATGATCTTTCACTGAAGGAGGAAATCATAGTAGATAAGATTTATA
>QMUF01000139.1 GCA_003663525.1 Thermococci archaeon
ACATTAACAAGTTCTTCTGAGCTCATAATGATCCCTTCAAAAGGATCCATTTTTCCGTCTTTTATCATGTACTTGTGCTCTATGTTCTGACAGAAAAGACAATCTAGGTTGCAACCAGCAAAGAAAACCGCTAAGTTATAAAATCCTCTATGCTCTCTTTCCGGGCAAACGGGTTCTGCAACACAGTTTGTTGGGTGGGGATCAAGATACCAGTGGAGATATGCATAATCATAGCCTCCTGTTATTGGGACTAATTTTCCCTTCTTGTTCCATATTATTCCGCAATATCCGGAATTTTCTTCTGGAATTTTGCATTCATTTATGCAGAGAGGGCACTTAATTCCCTCATTAGGGGGCTGAAGAGGAAGACCTATAAGTTTTCTCCATTTTTTGTGAGATTCTTTTGCAATTTCTAAGGCTTTTTGTGGTTTTGTTCTTAAGCAGTTAACACATACTCCGATTGATTCACTGATCTCTTCAGACTCATAACCACATAATTTGCATTTTGTCATGACAGTAATTATTTGGACATAAATATTAATGAAAGTTTCCAAAAACCTTAAACGCCTTTAGGCTAACCTAACTCTGGTGATGATATGATAGCCTTCGGTCCCGTGCCTTCGAGAAGATTGGGTAAAAGTTTGGGGATAAATAACATTCCAGACAAAGTGTGCTCCTATGCATGTGTTTATTGTCAAATTGGGAGAACTCTAAGGATGGAAATTGATAGAAGATCTTTTTATCCTCCAGAATTGGTCTTTGAGGAGGTTAAAAGAAAAGCTTGGGAAGCAAAGGAAAAAGGAGAGAAAATAGATTACCTCACGTTCGTTCCCGATGGTGAGCCTACATTAGATGCAAACCTCGGGCAGGAAATAGAGATGTTGAAAGCTCTCAATATCCCTCTGGCCATTTTAACGAACTCCTCCCTTATATGGAGAGAGGACGTTAGGGAAGATCTTCTAAAGCTCAATTTAGTATCTCTAAAGCTCGATGCTGTAAGTGAAAATCTCTGGAGAAGGATAGATAGGCCTCATAAGACCTTAAGACTTGATAAAATTCTTGAAGGAATGCTTGAGTTTAGAAAAGAGTTCAAAGGCAAGCTCGTTACAGAAACAATGCTCATAGATGGGATAAATTATAGTGAAGAATTCGAGAGAATTGCTCATTTTTTAAAGGAATTAAAGCCCGACATCGCTTATATAGCGGTTCCCACGAGGCCCCCTTGGGAAAAGTGGGTAAAACCTGCTAGAGAGGAAGTTATCAACATGGCCTTTCAAGCCTTTGCTGAGGTCATTGGGGAGGAGAAAGTTGAGTATCTCATAGGATATGAGGGAAATGCTTTTGCTTTTACCGGAAACGTGGAAGAGGACATACTGAGTATTACTGCGGTTCATCCAATGCGTGAAGATGCTTTAAGAGAACTCCTGAAAAAAGCTAATGTTGATTGGCCCACTGTGGAAAAGCTTATAGAGGAAGGAAAATTGATAGAACTTGAATATGGAGAAAAGAGGTTTTATATGAGAAAATTAAAAAGCAGAGAATTGCCTTAAAATCTGCTCTTTGACAACTTCTGCAATCTGTTTGAGGGCTTTTGAGGCTTTTGACTCAGGGAATGCCTCTACTACGGGTTTAAGCATTATCATACTCTTTGGAATTGCCCTATCGTAGGGTATTTCGCCGATTATTGGTATGTCTTCTTCCTTTGCAAATTCATATAGGCCTTTGAATCCTGGGTTCAAGTCTGCTTTGTTGATGATTAAATAGGCAGGCTCCCTAAAGTGTTGGACAACTCTGTAAACCCTCTTTACATCGCTTAGGGAAGCTGGAGTCGGTTCTGCAACGAGGATTGCCACATTTGCGCCACTAAGGCTTGCTATAACTTGGCATCCAATGCCAGCAGCTGAATCAACTATCATGTGCTCTATCCCCTTCTCTTTCATAATTCTTTTGGCCCACTCTTTCTCTTCTGTAACAAGCTTTCCGCTATTTGGTCTTCCTACGTCAAGCTGTGCTGAGATCAAGGAAAAGCCGTATTTAGTAGTTGTTTTCCTGATCACGCCGGAACGAACTTCTTCTAGGGTAATTACCCCATTTACAGGGCACACGAGCTTGCAAACTCCACAGCCTTCACATGTTAGCTCGTTAACTATATAATTTTCGTCAAGGATCTTTATGCAGTCATAGGGGCATCTCTCGGCACATATGCCGCACTTTATGCATGTTTCACTGTTTATTTTTGCGACTTTTGCACTTGTGAGTTCCTTTTCCTCTTCCCATCTCTCAACACCAAAGAGAAGGTCAAGGTTTGGAGCATCGGCATCAGCGTCAACCGCTATTAAAGGATAATCATCTTTGAGTAGGTATATAAGCGCTGCAGCTACGCTTGATTTTCCGACGCCACCTTTCCCACTTGCTATTGCGATCTGCATCTTAATCACCTCAAATAATTGGCTACTCTCTCGGCAAGGTCCTTGAAAATTCTCGCTTCTTTGCTCTCACTTAAAATTATTGGCTCTCCTTTAATGTAACTTCTGATGATAGCTTCGCTGTAAGGAATTTCCGCGACTATCTCGGCATTGTATTTTTGTGCTATCTCCTTCACTCTCTTCTTTTCTCCAAGATCACTTCTATTAATCACAACCCAGGCTTCCATGTCCATGAGCCTGCCAAGCTCTAGGATGAGGGCTAAATCATGGAGGCCCAATGGAGTCGGTTCAGTAACCGCTATGAGGAGCTTTGAATCTTCTAATGCTTTGGAGACGGTATTGCTTGTACCAGCGGCAGTGTCTACAAGCAGGAGTCCTCTGTTAAGGGATTTTGCTCTCTTTTTTGCCACGGTTACAATGGGCATGGCCCTTTCCTCTCCCTCTAACAGTTTTCCAGTAACTAAAGGAAACTCGTAAGGAGTCTCAGTAAGATACGTATGCCCCATGAGTTTTTGGCTCTCCAATATTGCTCCCGTAACAGGGCAAATTATCTCACAAGCCCTGCATCCAGAGCACAGAGTGGGTATTAGAAAAGGCGTCCCGTCCTTCATTGTGATTATTGCCTTCTCTTCACATACCTCTGCACATTTTTTGCATCTGATACACTTTGAATAGTCAAAGCGTGGCATGAACATTTTGACTGGTTCCTCGTTTTGTAGTTCAATTCCAAGAAGGATATGGTCATTTGGTGCCTCAACATCCAAATCTGCTAGAGTTATGTTAAAATAATCCCGTAAGGCTATTGCAAGGTTGATTGCTACCGTTGACTTTCCGGTTCCACCTTTACCCCCGCTCACAGTTATTTGCATTTCTCCACCTCCAAAATTAGGAGAACCTAATACTTTAAAAAATTTGTGCGTATGCTCGTTTGTTTTATTATCTCCCTGTTGCTTGCAAGACTCCTTCCGAAAGGGAGGGTATGCGAGGGGAGGTGGGTAGGTAAGGTTTAAATACTGTGAGAACACAGAATATAATGACCTCATAACAGCCGTAAGGCTGGACAGCCCGTAAGGGTTGGTGTAAAGTAGCTCCTGAATCCGGGAGGATAGGGGGTAGTGGCCGTGTGAACCGCCCTGTGAGAGTGAGGTTACTGGCAACGGGATGCCAGATGAACTCTCACGAAGCCCCGCCCGTAAGGTCGGGGTAGTTCACTCCTCTCTTCATTCTTAGCATAGGGGTTTTTCCACCATACTAGGTTTAATGGCTTTTTCTTGTGTGAATGGCGGGTTTAGTTTCTTAATTCAAAGAGGCAAAAAGTTTAAGTCATGTAAAACCCTAATATAAATGTTTAAGCGTTTCGGGAGATGTTAAAGATGGTGAAGATTGGGGTTATAATTTGTGACCGCTACCGGACGTGCGCTGGTGGCAAGTGCTTTAGAGCTTTGAGGGAAAGGGAAGGGGGTTTTAGCATATACAAGGATGAAGATGTTGAAGTTGTAGGGTACACGACCTGTGGGGGCTGTCCCGGTGGAAACATTGAGTACGCTATTACAGAAATGAAGAAAAATGGAGCTGAAGTGGTTCACCTTGCAACAGGATTTTTGGTTGGGTATCCTCCATGCCCATGGATTGATTACTTTAAAAAGTTCATTGAGGAGAAGCATGGTGTGAAAGTTGTTCTTGGGACTCATCCAATTCCAGAAAAGTACTATAAAACCCACAAAGCGCTGGGAACATGGGATTCTCCAGAATGGGAGGAACGCTTAAAACACGTGATTTGTGATGAAGAAACCCGCAAAAAGTATGATTAACAATGCGGGTGAGAAGTCCCTTTCCGAGAGGAGGGGATGAAAGCCCGCAAATTATATATA
>QMUF01000140.1 GCA_003663525.1 Thermococci archaeon
CATTAGGGATTTTAGGGTTGGTTCTGCTACGCATACCATTCAGTCAAATTTCTCCGCCAGTCCACGTCCGAATACTTCCGCCCCGGCTTCGCTGTCTACAATCACAATATCCTTCTCAGAAAGCAGGACATGTATTAAAAAAGCTCTTGCAAGGGCTATTGCTGGGCATAGGCAACCCTCCTTACTTTGTTCTATGCTTCCAATGACTACAAGTTTCAAATTTGGCTTTATTGTTATGCCATACTGGTCGGCCAAATCATCAACCTTTGGAGTTAGCGAGAATAGAACTCCCCAGCCTTCACCAGGTCTTGCTCCGGTCCTCTCCTCCGCAAGCCTATCATTTCGTGAAAGCGGTACAATTTCTAGAGCTTTTTCAAAAGGGATTCCTAGGCTTTGAGCGAGATTGGGAACCGAATCCGTATCTAAAGTCAGTATGTTATACCCCTTGTCAGCTAAGATATAAGCTAACAATGCTGAGATTGTGGTTTTTCCGACGCCTCCTTTTCCAGCAACAAGTATCTTCATTTTAATGGCCTCCAATGATTAAATTGTACTTCTTCTATAATTGCTTTTTTAAAATTAGAAACTAAAAATGAAAAGTCAAAGGGGCCATTTGAGTTTCTTTCTCTTTTCAATTATTACATTGTAAATTGTTTCTGCCGCTTTCAGGGGATCTGGCTCGACGTAGAATTTTCCTCCAATGAGATCTTCGATGTCGTCCGTGAGGAGTTTGGTGACTTTTTGGCTTCCGAGAACTGGTGGAACAACACCTAGGTGGGTGAATACACCGCTTGCAAGGAAGTAGGTTCCTATTGAGACTGCTTTTTCACTCATCCATTCTGGAGCAGAGCCGGCTGCCGGCAAATCTGGAATGTCAACACCTGAAGCTTCAGCGAGCGCTCCAAGGGCGATTAGGATTCTTGAACAGTCAACACAGCTTCCCATGTGCAGACATGGTGGAATTCCAAGTGCCTCACACACCGCTTTAAGTCCATCTCCTGCCATCTTAGCAGCTCCAGGTGTCATTAAACCATCCATTGCTGCGGCAATTCCCCAGCAACCAGTTCCAACTACCAGAATATCTCTCTTTATGAGTTCTTTGGCTATTGTTACATGACTGTGATTGTGTTTAACCTTTGGATTGTTACATCCAACGATTCCAACAACTCCTTTAATTGTCCCCTCTTTAAGTGCATTAATGAGAGGTTCAAGGGTTCCTCCCAAAGCCTCAAGAATTGCCTCGACACTGAAGCCTGCAACGACTTCACTCTTGTGTTTTGGAATGTAAACTCTCTCCTTTGATCTGTTCTGGAAGTTTTCAATTGCAATTTTGATTATCTCCTTGGCAATTTCATCTGCTTTCTCTGGTTTGAACTCTATGTGCACTGCTCCAGGTATGTGACCTTTTGGTTCGGTTGTGATTATCTTTGTGTGATAACAGCCGGCTACATCAGTCAATGCAGGCATTAAGCACTGGTAATCCACAATCATGGCTTCAACAGCGCCTGTTATTATTGCTAACTCTTGCATCAGGAAGTTTCCGGCCGGAGGAATACCAAGTCTCATCAAAACTTCATTTCCGGTACAACACATTCCTACAACGTTTACTCCCTTGGCCCCGTGCTTCTTTGCCAGCTTTTGCATCTCCTCACTCTGAGCGACTTCAACTATCTTCATTGAGAGCACTGGATTGTGGCCGTGAACAACTATATTCACATAATCCTCTTTGAGAACACCTAAGTTTGCAACAGTTTTAATCGGTTTTGGTGTTCCGAAGAGGATGTCGCTTAGATAAGTAGCCATCATTGAGCCACTCCAGCCATCAGCCAACGCTGTTCTAACGCCGTGAAGGAGAAGTGAAGCTGGATCTGCATCGACACCTATATGCGTTCTGTGCATGCATTCACAAATTTCCCTATCAATCGCTCTCGGCAGGACTCCAAGCCTCTCCCAGACTTTAATCCTCTTCTTAGGCGCCGTTGCCATGAGTAGCCTCATTGGCTCATCATCAGGCTTTCCAAACTCTAATTCTAGGATATGTGCAACCTCCAAGCCTATTTCAGTTTCAGTTTTTCCTTCAGTACTAATGCCGAGAATTTGGGCTAACCATTTAAGTTTTTCAATGTCTGTCAGCTTGTATCCCTTGAACTCTCCTGTTGTTGCTCCTTTAAACACATGAACAATATCTCTTGCATGATCGCTGTGTGCTGCAGCACCAGCTGCAATCATTCTCAAAAGGTTTCTTGCAACTATTGTGTCTGCATCTGCTCCACAAACACCTCTAGTTGGCCCAGCACCGAATGGATCGATTCTACATGGTCCCATGTTACAGTTTCTACAACACACTCCCAGCAGTCCAAATCCACATTGGGGTTGTTGCTCCAAAAAGCGATGCCAAGCAGTTTTCACGCCTTCTTCCTCACCCTTTTCTATTAGATCAGCGACTCCCTTGGTTTCGGACACCTGTTTTGCGGGAACCTTAAACTTTATGTATTCCGCCATCTCCACCACCTCAATACCATTTAACTTTCGAATAGGATGCATAAACATCTTTTGGGCTTACTTTTTCTTCTTCTTTCTTTTCTTCAACAACAGGCTTCATGTACACAATGCCTGGGACTTTTAAGCCTGAAATAAGTTCTTCTGCTCTTTCTCTTCTAATCTCATCCAGAATTTCCTCAAGAGGCCCAAACTTCAATGCCTTGGTGGGACAAGCCTCTACACACGCTGGTTCTCTACCCTCCCTGACTCTCTCAATGCATGAATCGCACTTCAGAACAACCTTGTATTCTGCCTCATACTTTGGATGTCCAAATGGACATGCCATAACACACATTAAACAGCCAATACACTTATTGGGGTTGAGAATTACAAAGCCCTCCTCACTCTTCTTTATTGCTCCTGTCGGGCACACACGTATACATGGAGCATCTTCGCAATGTTGACATCTCAGGGGAACATTGAAGAAATCTGCGACCACGACTTTTAGCCTCGGTTTGGGTGTTGGGGTTTCGAAAATTGCTCCGAATAGTGTTTTACTCATTGAATGTTCTATAGCACACGCTATTTCACAAGACCTGCACCCCATGCATTTCTCAGGGTCAATGTAAATTGTTGGTCTCTCTAAATCTGTTCCAAGAGGCAGCATTGTTATCACCTCGAAAAAAGGATAAGCAAAGAAACTTAATAATAAACTCGTGTTCGGTAAGTAAACCAGAAGACCTATTATTTATTCGTATACAGAAACACGCGTTAGTCTTCATAAAGTGATACTATTGCTTTTTCTCTGACCTCTCTGTATTCATTCAGAAGCTCTTTAGCAAACTCTGTTAGAATTGTTGCTCCCTTCTTTCTGCCTCCTCTAACGGATATGATCAAGGAGATGTCCAGCTTTTCTTCAAGGCTTTTTATTTTTTCCCAGTATGTTGATGGGGAAACTCCAAGAACTTTACATGCACCTCTAAAGGAGTTAATCTGGGATACTAATTCTAAAAGCTCTAAAACCTCTCCAGGAATCTCGACACCATCTTTTGTCACAAATGAGACCTGTATTTTGGGGGAAAGTCTAATGAGTTTTTGGCTTACTGGGCATGGTGAAAAAAGCATTTTTCTTAAATCTTTTCTTGTTATCCTCTTGTAGTTCACCTCAAATTTTGAAAGTGGGCACTTTGAAAAGTTTCCATAGGGGTTTAAATATAGGGTTCTACAGTTCTCGGCGCTTGGAGAGGTAAGCAATGTTACTGGATAATTGTCTATAAAGATCTTAATGGCATTGTAGAAATATTTCCTTCCATAATGGAGGCCAATTTCAACATTTTCTTTCTTCACAATTTTTTCGAGGAATTTGTCTGTATATGGAGATGTGTAGAGGCTTGGTCCTAAAATTATTTTCAATCCATAACTTTTGCATAGATCAATTATTGAAAAGAGTTCTGCGAAATCAGAGTTAAAATCCAGTAGAATGTACGCTTCAAGGTTATCCATACCTTGGGAGAGGAGCATTTTTACTGTCTGAAGGTTTGATTTTAAATCTTTATAAGAGGGTATAATTAAAGAAATAAAATCGACATTTTCAAGAGAAGTTTTGTGAAGGGAACTTTTTGAAACAGACACTGGAAGGAAGAGGACAATCTTTCTGCAGAATTTCCCAGTCTCTTTAGTTATGAGATCAATCTTTGGATGAAGGAGGGAATTTGGACATATCAAAACTCCCTCATCAAATTTGAAATCTTCAAGAGTAGCGGCGAGTACCTC
>QMUF01000141.1 GCA_003663525.1 Thermococci archaeon
AACTAAATGTATACCGAAGTGAAAGCGGAGGTGGGGGTGAGGGTGGATGCCGGAAATGATGATACCATTCCCCCAACTCCAGAAAATTCTCGAAAAAACATGTGAACTAGCTCTTATAAAACCAAGAGCTGAAGAAATGATGAAAATCATTGAAAAGAAGCTTACTGATTTATTTGAAGTTGCTTATGAAAATGCAATAAGTGAAAGAAGTGAGACAATAAAACTCAGACATTTACCACTCACAAAAGGCTTTAAAAACTCTATGAACCTTTTCAGGGCTGTCATAGAAAGTGAAGGAGTTGAAATTGATCCTATTAGAAAGTTTATCCTCAGGGAAATTTCTGTGGAAGTCCCACTTGAAGAAGAATTGGTCAACGAGCTTCCTATAATAGTGGGAACTCTCTTTGTGCTCGTCGGAAGAATTATCAAGGCCCTTCACCCGGAGATAAGGAATATCTATCCAGAGCACATAGAGGAGGCTAAGAAAGTTCTGGATTACACGCTTTGAGGCTTTATCCCCCTTTTCTTTTCTCTTGCTACTTCGAAAAAGTCCACAAAAATGGGGTTAAAAAGTATAAGGGCTAGGAATTATTAATCCTTAAGCCACTTCTCCATCCAGCTCACTATAAGCTCAAGTCTCTTCATCCTGTGTTTTGGCTTTCCTTTTCTTGAGAGATCGTGATTTTCAGCTGGAAATAAAGCAAGTTGCACTTCCTTGCCAAGATACCTCAAAGCTGTGAAGAATTGCAACGCCTCTGGGAGCCAACAACGATAATCCTCCATTGAGTGGATTATGAGAAGAGGTGTTTCGACGTTTGGAGCATATTTCAGCGGGCTCTTTTCCCAATAGCCTTTGGTGTTGCTCCAAGGATCCCCACCTATTTGATCTGGGGCGAAGAAGTAGCCGATATCTGTCGTTCCAAAAAAGCTCGTCCAGTTAGATATCGAACGCTGGGTTACAGCTGCCTTAAACCTATTTGTATGCCCAACTATCCAGTTCGTCATGAAACCACCATAGGAACCACCAGTTACCCCAATCCTTTCCGAGTCTATAAAGTCAAACTTCTTTATCGCTTCGTCAACAACCTCCATCAAATCCAAGTAGTCTCTCTCGCCGTAGTGTTCCCTTATATCGGCAAAATCCTCTCCATAGCCGTCGCTTCCCCTTGGGTTGGAGAATATCACAACAAAGCCCTTTGCAGCTAAAACATGAAATTCATGCATGAATGAATAACCATAGGCAGTTTTAGGGCCTCCATGGATCTCAAGGACAGCAGGGTACTTCTTTCCTTCCTTAAAGCCAACGGGTTTCATTATCCAAGCATCAATTTCCATGCCATCAGAGACTTTAACCCTAAAATGCTCTGGTTCTGAGAGTTTGTACTCCTCAATCCAATCATTAAACGCTGTAACCTTCTTCTCTTTGCCGTCTTTCAAAATATAGAGCTCCGTTGGGCTTGTAGCATCTTGGGCAATAAAGGCTATGTAATCGCCGATGCCAAAGGTTTCTACACTCCTGTCTCCTCTCACAACTCGTTCTATCTTCCCTTTCAGATTGACACGGAAGAGGTTTGCCCTTGGGCCGTTGGTGGCTATATAATAGATCCACCCATCTTTGTAAATGAGTGGGTTTCTTGAAGGCCCTCTAACGTCGCAGTTGAGGGAATTATATGCTGAGCGATCAAGTTTTGCTGTGAGCTTTTTTATTTTCTTAGTTTTTGGATCAAAGTGATAAATATGCGTATTAGTTGCCCCTCCTCTCTCAAGGGTGCTCATTCTTAGAATAAATGTTTCATCATCAAGAGGAATAAAATCACTGATACGCCATTTAGAATCAGTAAGTTTTTCAACTTTCTTAGTTTTCACATTGATTACAAATAGATCGCTTATCCTTGGTTGTTTTTCTCTATCTTCTTGTGCCACAAAGTAGATTCTGGTTCCATCCCTGCTCCACTTGACTGTTTGAACATTGAGATTTCCTCCAGTGAGTTTCCTCTTCTTTCCACTTTCGACATCAACGAGATAAATGTGGCCCCTCTTTCCATAAACCCACCCTATCCCGTTAAACCAAAAAGGAACTTCCTTAATTAGGTGCACATCTTCTCCCTTTTTCTTCCTCTCAAGCTCTACTTGAGTAATCACAGCAAGGGTTTTGCCATCTGGGGAGAATTCATAGTTGTTTATTCCAAATTTGAATCTCGTTAAGAGTTTAGCTTCTCCTCCTGCGGTGGGAATCAAATAAAGTTCGGCCTCTTTGCTCTCTTTTTCTCGTTTTGAAGTGAACGCTATTAACTTTCCATCAGGTGAAAAGCGAGGATTTGAGTCTTTAGGCCCAGAGGTAAACTGCACAGCTTTTCTTCCATCATAAAGGTAAATTCTTGAAAAATACTCATCCTTTTTCACATTTATTTCACTTACTGTAAATGCAACTTTCTTCCTATATATATCAAGTCCACCCACAAGTTTAAAGTTAGCCAAATCCTTTACATCAAGCTTCTTCATAAGATCACCATACTAATTAGGGCCTTTTCGTATAAAAGTTTAGCGTTTAAATTAGTATCTTAATGGAGTATAGGTTTTTAAACATTCCAACTTTTTCATTTCTGGGGATGAAAAATGACCGTGAAAGTGAGATTCGACAAGGAAGTGAGAGAGTACACCAAGAGCGAGGGTATTAAAGACTCAACTCTGAAGCTCACGGAAACAGCACTTGCTGAATCTATTGAAGAGTTCCACAGGAGAATAATAGTTCTTGCAAGCGACACAATGAAAAAGGCCACATTGGCTGGAATTCTTGGAGGGGCCTCTGCTAAAATAATCTCTTCAATTCTGGGGGAACTTGTGAAAAAAAAGCTTAGAGATGAAAATGAAGATAAAATGGAAGTGTTATATGCCACTGATGCCCTTGGACCAGAGACGTTTGGGAGAATGAGATATGAAGAATTCAGAAAACACTTTGACATTCTGGCAGGGAACAACGTAAATGTAACTTCTGTAACATTCAAACATACTCGGGATATTCTGGGAAGAACTTACGATCTTCTTGTTCTTGATCTCAGCTACGATTTTTCTCCAAATGACCTTGGTAGAATAATTGAGACTGTGAGAGGAGGAGGATTAATTTTTGTTCTTGCGAACCCCTTTGAGAAATGGAAAAAGATGTGGACCGGTTTTCACAAAAGCCTCGTTACTCCTCCGTATACAATAGATGATGTAAAAAAGCGTTTTAACAGAAGACTAATCAGAAAGCTCGAAGAGCAAGAGGGAATCTACATCCTAGATGCAGATACACAAAAGATCTTAAAAGGGCCAGAAGAAGGAAAGAGCCAAGTAAAACTTCCTGAAAGAGAGAAAATTGAAATATCAGAAGAAATAAGGTTTCCAAGAGAACTTTACGAGCTTTGTCTCACAAATGGTCAAGTTGAGGTTCTTAAAAATCTCGAAAGCCTCATAGAAAGAGACGGTATGATTGTCCTAACTGCAGATAGAGGGAGGGGAAAAAGTGTCAGCGTAGGTATAGGCTCTATTGGGTTGGCAGTTAAATCTAAGAAGAAGCGTGTTAGAATAGTAGTGACAGCCCCGGAACTTGAAAATGTTCAAAGTCTTTTCCGTTTTGCAAAAAAGAGTCTCCAAAAACTTGGCTATAAACCAAAAGTGATTGAGGAAAATGGTCTTATAAAAGAAATATACGCTAAGGGTATCGGATTGAGGTATTATTCTCCAACTCAAGGATACAAGATGAATGCCGATGTTTACGTTATTGACGAGGCCGCTGGAATCCATGTTCCAATCCTCCATAAATACCTAAATAAGCCAAAAGTCATCTATTCATCAACAATACACGGATATGAAGGAGCCGGGAGAGGGTTCTCCGTTAAGTTTCTGAAGAAGGCGAGAAACAAGAGAGAATTTAAAGAAATTCATCTCTCAGTCCCAATCAGATATGAAAGCAACGATCCCATTGAGAGATGGCTCTTTGATGTTCTTCTCCTCGATGCAGAACCAGTAGAACTTACAGAAGAAGACTATGAGCTTATTAGAGAGAAAGAGATCTACTTTGAAAAGCCAGACCTTGATGATTGGTTTGAAAATGATAGAGGAGATTTGAGACACTTTGTTGGTATCTATGTTCTCGCCCATTATAGAAATAGGCCAAGCGACGTTGCACTTTTGGCCGATGCTCCCCATCACGAAGCAAGAGTCCTTCGCTTGAAGAACGGAAAAAT
>QMUF01000142.1 GCA_003663525.1 Thermococci archaeon
AAATAAGATTCCAGGAGAAGACGATGTGTATGAGATTATTTTGGATGGGTATATTTTTGGATGGCTTCGTTTTGATCCTATAAAACTTAAATGGAAGCCAGGCCTCAAGGTTGAGGGAGCAATTGCCCTTTGGAGACATTTTGGAAGAGAAATGAAAAAATGGGTTATAGTGGATAAGGGTGCAAAAGAGCCCATAAAAAATGGAGCAAATGTCCTCCCGGTTGGGATTATTGAGGCAGAGGCCAGTATTAAAGTTGGTGACGATGTAGTAGTGGTTAGCGAAGATGGGGAGGTTATTGCCACAGGGATAGCAAAGAAAGACTGGGAGAAGTTAATTGATAAGAATGAAAGAGGTACAGGAATAAAGACACGTCATCAAAAGGTGGTTACTTATAGAGAAGGCAGAAAGGCAAAGATGGAGGACGTGATAAAGGCTAACAAATCTGCTCTGGAAGAAAAAGTCAATGAAGCCAAGAGATTTATGCGAAAAACTTCCGAAAATATAAACAGGCCAGTAGGAGTAGCTTTTAGTGGTGGGAAAGATAGTCTAGCGGTCTTAGGGCTCATGCTCGAAGAATTTGGGGAAAACTTCTTCGTTTTCTTTAATAATACAGGTATAGAATTCCCAGAGACGCTTGAGTACATAGATACGGTGAAAGAGAACTTAAGGGAGAAGAATATAAAATTCATCATTGCAGATGCAAAAGATGCTTTTTGGTCTGCTTTAAGTGTTTTTTCTCCTCCAGGGAGAGATTATCGGTGGTGTTGCAAAGTTACAAAACTTGGACCAATTACTCTGACGATAAAGAAGTATTATCCTAATGGAGTTCTAATGTTTGTGGGTCAGAGGAAATATGAAAGTATACACCGGTATAAACAACCCAGAGTTTGGAGGAATCCATGGGTGCCAAATGAAATTGGAGCATCTCCTATCTTCCACTGGAATGCTCTTGAGGTATGGCTTTACATATTTTCCCGTGGTTTAAAGTATAACCCCTTATATGAAAACAGACTTGATAGAATTGGTTGTTTCATGTGCCCAAGTTCATCTTTAGCAGAATTTCAGACTTTAAAAGAGGAAAAGCCAGAACTTTGGAAAAAGTGGGAAAATGAACTGAGGAAATGGAGAAAACGCTTTGGAATGCCTGAAGCATGGATAGAACATGGTTTCTGGAGATGGATGGAACTTACTAAGGGACAAAAGGCTGTAGCGAGAGAACTTGGGATCAAAATTCCTGAAAAAAGGGTCTGGGAACCAATACGGTATACTCTCAAAAAAGAAAATGAGGAATTTGTCCTTAAAATAAATACAAAAATTATTCTTAACAGGATGAAGGAAGTGGCTCCGATACTTGGCCCAGTTTTTGAAGGAGAGAACTTCCTTAAGGCGAGCAATATAATATTCACGGAAAATGAAGTGAGGGCAAGTGATGAAAATGAGGCCATACAGGCCTACTACTTGATAAAAAGGGCCTATGAATGTGTAGGGTGTGGTGTGTGTGTTGGAAGGTGTCCAGAAAATGCTTTAAGAATAAACTCCAATACAAGAAAGATAGAGGTTGATTGGGAGAGGTGTATTCACTGTAGGGAGTGTGTGGAAGTATGCCCATTGTTAAAAATAAAAAATCCGCAAGAAGGAAGTCAGCTTTAATTCTGCTTATACTTATTCTTCTATTTCCCAAACCCGTGAGATCTCAGGAGGAATATGACTATAATATAGATGGCTACTCTCTCTATTTTGATATACTAGATGAGACAAGAGTTAAAGAGACCATAGAGATTACTATTTCTCCAAACATGCCCTTATCGAGATATACGTTTTACTCACAGTATCCCATCGAAAATCCCGAAGCGATAGTTGAGATAAATGGTAGAACCCAAATAGCAAATGTTAGTGTTTCTAAGATTGTAGGAGACATAAATGCAATTTACATAGGATTTCCTGAGGTATCCTCAGGGGACAACTTGAAAATACGAATAAGCTTTTATTCTAAGGGAATGCTTCAAGATATCGGTGGTAAAAAGCAGTTTTCATATTATCTAAAATTTGAACAACCAGTAGGATACTTTTATGCCAGGTTATACATTCCCAAGGATTATGCAATTCTCTCTCCCATTGTTCCATCTCCTGACAAAGTTGAAAGCAGTGGGAATGCTCTTTTAATGGAATGGAAAAAACAGGAGGTTAGACCAGGAGAAGAGTTTTATTTCATAGTCGGTTTTTCTGAAGAACTGAACAACACTTTTCCGCTAATGTATTTTGTAATTCCTATCTTAATAGCCTTTGTAGGTGGATTTTTTGCTGGGATTCTCTATAAGGGTAGGGAGAAAAGTGGAATAGACCTAAGATCGGATGAAGAAAAAGTTATTGAACTCTTGAGAGAGGGTCCGATGTACCAGAGTGAGCTTGTAAAAAGGTTAGGTTTCTCAAAAGCAAAAGTTAGCCTTTTATTGAAGAATATGGAGAAGAAAGGATTAATAGAACGGGTTAAAGAAGGTAGAACATACCTTGTTAAACTAAAGGAGATGTGAATCTTTATAAAGTGAAGCTACTACCCAAAGAGGCGAGGTGAAAGAAATGGAAGAATATTTTGTTTGTCCTGAATGTAAAAGTGAGGACGTTGAGATAATTAAAGAGCGGGGGAGAGATTTAACTTTAAGATGTGCCGAATGTGGTCATGTTTGGCAGATAACACTGAGCAAAATGATTCAAGTGCCTATAATAGTTAGCAAACATGAGAGAAGCTTTAAGAAAACTGTTAAACTACCAGTTGATGAGGAAATAAGAGTAGGAGACATTGTGGAGCTTGAAGACGATGAGGTGAGAATAAGCAGTATCGAGCTTGAAGATAATAAAAGGGTCGAAAAAGCTGAGATAAAGGATGTAAAGGTGTTGTGGGGGGAAAGTTTGATGTACCCCAAGGTTATAGGAGTCTCAATATACCTCCCCAAAGGGATTACACAGTCATTCAAGGTCAAAGTTGACAGAGAAGAAGAATTTGCAGTTGGGGAAGTGCTTGAGGTTGGAGGTTATACATTCAAGATAGACAAGATAAAGATAGAGGGCAAGATGCTTAGATATGGAAGAGCAAAGGCTGGTGAGGTAGTTAGGATAATGGGCCGCCCTATACGTGGTAGAGCAAGTAGAACCTTGGAAATTTATAGAGGATACGGAAAGGACTAATCTCCCAATAAACTTAAAATCCTCTTTCACACATTTTTTATTCGTGAGCCTTATGGATGAAAGTGACCTCTATAGGAGATGGATGAGGCTTGTTGAAAACCTTGAGAGAGAGGGGATAATTAAAAGTGAAAGGGTTAAGAGGGCTTTTCTTCGAGTTCCCCGGTATAAGTTTGTTTCTGATAGGTACAAAGAATATGCACATGTAGATGAGCCACTCCCTATTCCTGCTGGGCAGACGATAAGTGCCCCCCATATGGTAGCCATAATGCTTGAACTTGCTGAACTTGAAGATGGCATGAATGTTCTTGAAGTAGGGGCAGGGAGTGGGTGGAACGCTGCTTTAATTTATGAACTCGTAAAAAGAGAGGTTTATACAATTGAGCGAGTATCTGATCTCGTAGAATTTGCAAGGAAAAACCTTGAAAGGGCAGGATATAAAGATAAAGTCTATGTTATTTGGGGTGATGGAACCAAGGGCTTTCCTCCAAATGCTCCCTACGACAGAATTATCGTAACTGCTGGGGCTCCTAAAGTTCCACAACCCCTAATAGAGCAGCTTAAAGTTGGTGGAAAACTTTTAATTCCTGTTGGGAATTATCATTTATGGCAGGAGCTTCTTGAAGTTATAAAGTTAGATGAAGAGAACAAAATAAAAATAAAGAATCATGGAGGAGTAGCATTTGTTCCATTAATTGGTGAGCATGGCTGGAGGGAGTAAAATGTATCTAATAGCATTTGACTTGGAAGGCACATTGGTAAAATCGAAATCAAGTTGGGTGGAACTTCACAAGAGATTTGGGACATGGGGTAAGGGAGCAGAATATGCAGAACGCTTTTTCAAAGGCGAATTTGATTACGCAACATGGGCAAAGCTGGATGCTTCATTATGGAAAGGAAAAAGTAGAAAGGAGATCATGGAATGGGCAGATTCTGTAGACTATTTTGAAGGAGTTGAAGAGCTTTTTGAGTTTTTAAAAAGGAATAAGTTTAAAATAGCCATAATTAGTGGAGGCCTCAAATGTCTG
>QMUF01000143.1 GCA_003663525.1 Thermococci archaeon
CAACATATTTGATTTCCTTAGCTATTTTGCCGGCTTCTTTAAGAAACATCCATGCCCTCTTTTTCTGGCTGAAGTTTATATTCTCCGTGGGGTGTTTTATAAAAAGAGTCTTTTCTTTATAAAGCTCTCTGGCCCTTTCAGGTGAGGAACTCTCATAAATTCCTGCAAAAAAGGGAGTGTGATGATCATAGTGATAGTGAGAGATTGTAACCATAGTGGCTTCTTTTGAGTAATTTTGTATCCTCTCTCTTGCTTCCCTTAGAGCTGTCAATTCGGCTTCTGCAGGGGAAAGAGAATAACGTTTTGGTCCTAAAGCAACTCCAGGGTCTATCAAAATCCCCACTACCCCAATTTTTATGAAAATAGCTAAACTTCTAACTCCCAGACTTTCTGAGGCTAAAGGGATAACCTTCATAAAGTCACCAAAAGAATAACATCTTTGGGTTTCTTAAGTTTAACTAATTTCTCCTTAAAAGTTATACCTTATAAGTTAAGAGATCCAACTTTTCACTCCAATAATCGCTTAAGTATTACGAGTTGTTGTGGTGTCCAAGCCCCTTCGTCAATTACCACCAACAGGACGCCCTCATTTGTAATTGCAAAATCTTTCAAAGAAACCAGAAACTTTGCAATAGAGTCAAAGCCATTATACATCACAAGATATTCCGGACAATCCACCACAACAACACCTCTCAACCCTCTAGTTTTGGCTTCTCTAAAATATTCACTAGCCAACTGAACCATGTAAGGGAGGTTTGTTGGATAGATAGCATTTTTTCTTTCTTCTGAAGTTAAAAAGTATACCTTCCAAGATTCAGGCAGATTTAGGGTTCTACTAAACACCAAGACCGGGAAATCTTTAAGTTCCTCCTTTAAAATAGGATATTCGTTCAAATCAATTAAGTTCGCCCCAGGTTCTAACGAAACCCTAACCCCTACTTCCCTCTCGAGGAATAAAAACTCTTTTGACGTAGCAAACTGGATCATAAAGAACGCTATACCTACAGACAAGAGACTTCCAATAGATATCCACACTACCTGGCCTCCAGTCCAGACTCTTAAAGGATATGCAACTACGAATAGACCAAAAAGTGTTACGAATATGCCAAGGTAAAATGCACCCTTTTTCCAGCTTTTTCTCATAGCTAAAAATACAAGCCCAGAGAACAAGAAAAATATACCCGAGAGGACTACGTAAAGGGCCTCATTTAAGAGGAATTCTTTTGGTATTCCCAGATATTTCAAAAATATGCCATATAAAGCAAATAGTGGCGGGATAATTCCAATTATTTCTGGCTTTATAGAGCTCTTTATATCAACATGCTCTCTGAGATGTACTAGTACTCCATATAAAAGCGCCCCTGAGAAAAATGAGTAAAAAACTGCTACTGCATCTTTGTTTCCTGAATAGAATGACATCTACATCAAGATGAAAAACATCCATGAAACTGCCCAAATTCTAAGAGCTCTAACTTTATATCTGAAATATGTATACACAAGAACCGTCAACGTCCCTGTAGCAACTGTCACACTCCACATTTGTGCAATTTGAAGTATTTCCCCTTGGTTCATAATTTAACTCTCCATATTAAACAATCCTTTTAGATAATCTCGTTTTCATGCTATTTAACCAATACTTTAAAAATATTTTGCCAAGAAGATAGGAAAGTTTTTTAATTTAAAAGCCTGGGATAGTTAATGAGGGCCCGTGGCTTAGTCGGGATAGAGCGTCGCCCTCCGGAGGCGAAGATCGCGGGTTCAAATCCCGCCGGGCCCGCCAACCTATCAAACTAAAATCAAGACACCCTTGGAATGTCTCGTTTTCTCTTTCCATGTCCTGTTGGGTGTGTCATTTCTTTAATTTTTACTCTAGCTACTCTTTCTATATCTCTTAGTTTCGGAGACTCCCAAGGAGCTACAAATGTTATGGCCCTCCCTCTCTTGCCTTCCCTTCCAGTTCTGCCAATTCTGTGAACGTAAGCTTCCGGGTTTTGGGGAATTGAATAGTTTATCACGTGCGTTAAATCTTTAACATCTATCCCTCTGGCCGCAATATCAGTTGCTACAAGAACTCTAGTTCTTCCACTTCTAAAACGCTCCAGAATCCTCTCTCTTCCTCTCTGAGGGATGTCCCCATTTAATGCCTCTGCATTGTACCCCCTAGTCTTAAGTTTTGATGTTAGATCCCTCGTTTCTTTTTTCGTCTGGCAAAAAACTATTCCATAGAAACCTTTGTCATCCAAAATACTGCATAAAAGGGTGAACCTCTTGTTCGGGTGTACTTCAAAGTAGAGTTGCTCAACCAACTCTGGAGCAAGACTTCTATCCTGTATTTTAATCACTTCATAGTCCTTTAAATACCTCCTCGCCAATCGAAGTATCTCTCTAGGAATTGTAGCAGAAAACATCAAAACTCTCTTTTCCTCGCTTGTGTGCCTCAAAATTCTTTCGATGTCTTCTATAAAACCCATATCCAGCATTCTATCGGCTTCATCCAATATGAAGTAGCTCACACCATCCAATGAAAGTGTGCCCCTCTCTATGTGATCAATCACTCTTCCCGGAGTTCCAACTGCTATATGCACTCCCCTTCTTAAATTTCTAATTTGGGGCCATATTGGTTGACCTCCATAAACGGGGAGAACATTTATTCTCCTTTTTCCTCTCAAAGACCTTATTTCATCTGCAACCTGAATTGCAAGTTCCCTAGTAGGTGTTATTACTATCGCCTGAATCTCTTTTATTTCCTCATCTATAAGTTCTATTAATGGAAGAGCAAACGCTGCAGTTTTGCCTGTTCCAGTTTGGGATTGGCCGATTATATCGTTACTCCCTCTTAAAAGCCTAGGAATAACTTCTTTTTGAATATCAGTTGGTTTTTCAAACCCTTTTCTTCTTACAGCATTTAAACTGTCTTCTGAAAGTCCTAATTTTTCAAAACTCATTTTGCAGTCTCCTTGAATTTATGGACATTAGAGAACAGAACAGCAGATTAACGCTGAATTTCTGGCGTTCCGGGCTCTAATTAAATTTTCACAAACTGATTACACAAATTGGGTTTATAAACGTTTGCAAATATCAATGCCTCAATCTCAGCTACCCTCCTCCTCGCCGTGAATGGCGAGGCTTTCAAAAGAAAAATGTAAAAAACATGGGAAAATTCAAAAATAATTTAAGGAGTGAGATAGATTATAAGCGGTGAGAATATGGAAAAAATATGGGTAGTTATTTTAATAGGAGTTCTCATATTTGCAAGCGGTTGTGTTCAATCTCCCACTAGCACTGAAACCATGAACACTCCAACAACAACCTCTCCCACGAGCTCTTCCCAAAGTGAAATTAGCCCTAGCCCCTCTCCAACTGAGACTACAACCGTAATCCCCTCAACGGTACCCAGTTCTACATCCACCACTGCATCAACATCTCAAAAACCAGGTATTAACTTTAGCTCATACAAAAAAGGGGAAATTTTGCAGAATTGGAGCAATATATTCGATACACGCGTAGTGTATGTGAGTAAAGGATATGAAGACCTAGCAAAGCATTATTTCCCAAACGCTAGGATAAAGAGCAAAGATGCATTTAGAAGGGGAATAGCCATTTTATCCCCTGCAGATGCCAGGGAGCTTTTGAGAGGAAAACCAATCGTGATCACCATCAGAGAGTATTTTGGGTACGTTCTCTACAAAGTCGGGACTAAATTTGTCGGAGAAGATATGGGAACAATAATAGCCTACAAAGAAAATGGAGAAGATAGATTAATCTTCACAGGAAATGGAAAATCCGGAATTGGGGCCACTTTAGAATTCGCAAAAGAACTGGATGAGGGCAGAAATGTTAATCCATCGCTTGCCCTAAGAAGAGGAGAGTTTGAGGGCATAATTCTAAAAGTAATAGGGGATAACAACTGGAATGGAATAAAAGAAGATGATGAGTTCTGGACACTCCGAGAAATCTATGTGGAGGAACCCTTCATTTATAATTGGAGAATCGTCAATGGAGAAAATATAACAGTTAGCGGTGGATTCATACGACTGGTAAATGGTTCCAAGGTTTATATAACGGCTTTGGGCTTCAATGTAAGTGTTAAAATTAGAGACCCAAAGAATGTCCAAATAACATTTGTGATTGAAAATATCAACCCTCCATTTGTCGAGTACCCAGAGGGAGCTAAAATAGGCAATACTTGGATAGAATTCACA
>QMUF01000144.1 GCA_003663525.1 Thermococci archaeon
CCGTTAGCCTCTTCAAGGATTTTATCCTTTGCAATTCCTTCAACAATCTTTATGGAACAGTTTACTCCTTCTCCCTGACAGAACTTTAGCATTTCGCTCATTACGTCTTGAATGTCTCTTTTCATATTGTTCCAGATCTCCTCTTCAAAACTGCGTATTTTTTCAAAATCTCCTTCCCTTGCTCCTAGGTTAAATGCAACTGCCTTAGCTTCTCGTCTATCCAAAACTGAAAAGAGTACCACTTTTGCATTCTTCTTCTTGGCAACTGCAACTGCATGGAGTGCAGCTTTTTGACTCCATTTTGAGCCATCTATCAACACGAGTATCTTCATCTCCACCACCATACATATCTAAGCCACAAAATCCCAACACCCACTCCAACCGTTAGCACCATTACAAGAATGCCCATTTTAAGAAAGTCCATAAATGTTATTCTTATATCTTCCCTCGCGGCTATTCCTATAACGACAACATTTGCCGAAGCTCCAATTGCAGTTCCATTTCCTCCTAAACATGCGCCCAGGCTTAGAGCCCACCAAAGGGGGTAAGTATTGAGAGATGCCTCCATTGCCTTTATTATAGGTATCATCGTTGCTGTGAATGGGATGTTGTCTATAACCGCAGATGCCAGAGCTGAAAACCATGCTATAACCAACATTGCTTCCCCTTCGGTATGAACATGGGAAGTTATCCACTGAGCTATCTGTCCTATGAAACCCGTCTCAACCAAACTACCCACAATTAGGAACAGTCCTCCAAAGAAGAATAAAGTTGTCCATTCAACTTTTTCTAAAATTCCTTCAGGGTTTTCTCTACTCCAGAAGAGGATTAAAGAAGCTCCAAATAGTGCAACCACAGCCGGCTCTATTCCAAGCCTATCATGGACAAAAAAGAAGAGCACCACAATAACAATGGTGACAACAGACTTTCTAAAAAGGGCTAAGTCCCTAATAGCTGCTCTTTCATCTAAGTTACCTAGCGTTCTTAAAATTCTCTCCTTTTTTTCGGGACTAACTTTAAGGGTCTCCCGATAGGCAAAATAAACTATAAGAACCATGAATATCAGGTCTAAAAGTGCTATCGGGCCCATATTGAAAAGGAAGTCGTTGAAGCTAAGCCCTACGGCAGATCCTATCATTATATTGGGAGGGTCACCGATAAGGGTTGCTGTTCCACCCATATTAGAGGCAAATATCTCAGAGAGGAGGAAGGGAAGTGGATTAACTTCCATAAGTCTAGAGATATAAATAAGCATTGGAGTGAGCAAGAGGACTGTAGTTACGTTATCAAGAAAAGCACTTACAAGGCCTGTTACAACAGAAAAAAGAATCAAAACCCTTATAGGCTCTCCCTTTGCAAGCTTGGCAGTTTTTATTGCAATATACTCAAACAGACCGCTTAATCTTGTTGTATTAACAATTATCATCATTCCAGCAAGGAGTAAAATTGTATCAAGGTCAAGATAGATGGGAACTTTTTCCCAAGGAACCACATTAGTGAGAAGTACTAAAGATGCTCCCACCATCGCAGCAACAGTCCTGTGTATTCGCTCGCTTATTATAAGGGCATAGGTAAAGATGAACACTGCAAGAGCGAATATCTCTACTGGACTCATTTGAGCACCTCCTAATATATTATTACTGGAATTTCCAAATGCTGGAGTATCTTAAGAACCAAAGGACTTAGGGGAGAAGTTTTTGTAATTTCCGCACCATAGTTCTTTGAAATTGCAAGCATGTTGTAATTTTCAGCCAGTTTTATTACGTCATCACTCTTATTACCAAAGAAAATGCGTCTTTGGACTCTAAGACCGCAGCTCTCAAGCTTCTTTGCCAGATTATTAAGCAACTCTTCTCCCATCACTTCTTCTCTTCGCCTAAATTCTTCACTTGCCTCCAAACTTAGTGTTTGTCTTACAAGCTCAAATACCTGAGAATCCAAGATATAAACAAGTAAGACTCCTGCTTCATAGGCACTTATTGTCTCATACAATTCCATCGGGACATCTTTAACATATCTGTCAAGTGGCATTAAAATAGACCGGATTTCAGGAACTTTTCTCTCCTCTTCAGTTAAGAGAAACTCCTTATAGTGCTTGATTATATCTTCATATTTTTTTTCAGCTATGTGCTTGAACTTCCGACCTATGAAAGAGGAATAAAGGCCCATACCACTCCCCATAACCGTTTTGACGGGAGGTTTAAAAAGACTTTGGTTCAATCCCCAATTTTTGGACGTGTGAACCATAAAAGATATTAAAGAACAAGAAAATTCAACCACTAGAGGTGAGAATATGAAGAAAATACTATCGATATTAGCGTTGATCATTTTGCTCTTACCTTTTGCAAGTGCTCAATGTCCAGAAAATGGAAACACTGTTATCTTAAAAGCTCCAGCAGTCTCGAGGACATCGAGCGGCGAGTTAATAGGCGTGGCAACAGATTTTATAATAACAGTTGCTCCTGGAAATGGACACGTTTATGTTGAGACTTGGCCATTAGCTGAAGTGGACATGCAGGCATCTGCAAGATTAGCCGCTCAAATAGCTGGAAAAGTTCTTGATGTGGACATGAACAAGTATGACGTTTTTATTCAAGTGAAATCAGATGCTCCAATTATTGGAGGCCCTTCTGCTGGAGGAACAATGACTGTTGGTATAATAGCCGCTTTAGAGGGATGGGAAGTAAGAAAAGACGTGATGATGACAGGTATGATAAACCCAGATGGAAGCATTGGACCAGTTGGCGGAATCCTAGAAAAAGCCTCTGCAGCATACAGTGTCGGGAGCAAACTCTTTCTAATTCCCGAGGGACAAAGAATTCAAATAATCCAAACAACAGAACAAAAGCAAATCGGCCCCATAACCCAAATAACAAGCAAAGCTGAACGAGTAGATGTTGTAGAATATGCCCGGGAGAGGTGGGGATTAGAGGTGAAAGAAATTAAGGATATATACGATGCTGTTTATTATTTCACTGGAAAGAAAATAGAAAAACCCTCTGTACCAGCGAATTTAAATGTGGATACCTCTTTCTTAAAAACAGACGCTCTCAATGACTATGATAAAACTTTAAGTTACTATGAGCAAGTTGAGAACAAACTTAAGACCAGCAACATGGGTTATACCACATATTCTTACCTTAAAGAAGCTTTGAATGAAGCAAAGAGCAGATTAGACGAAGCCAAGAAAACCCTCGAAGATGGCAGATACTACACAACCCTAAGTCTCGACTTCCAGGCTAGAATTACAATACGTCATGTAGACTGGTATCTCGACATAGAAACTGATGCTGATCTAGAAAACTTATTAAAAAACGTAGACGATGAAATAAAAAGCACCGAAAATACCATTTCAAACCTCACAATCAGAGGCATAAGTATGTTGCAAGCAGTTGCAGCGAGTGAAGAGAGATTAGAACAAGCCAAATCACTCTTGAAAGACGCATGGTCGGCCTACTATGATGGAAATTACTGGGATGCTGTGAGTAACGCTGCATTTGCCTATGAACGGATCCAAACAGCGAAATTCTGGGCTTCTTTAGGAGAGAGATATGCAAAAGGAGACGTTATTGAAAGGGAATCCCTGAAGGAAACTGCAAGAGATTACTTGGACAACTCAAGATTAATAATAACCTACATAACTTCCATGTTTGGTGAGGTAAACCTTCAAGAATTGATCAATCTAATGAACGAAGGGGAAGGATATTATCAAGATGGAAAATATTCAGCAGCCATATTTTCGGCTATGGAGGCAAGAATACAAGCAGAGATAATCTTAGACACACTTGGAATTGATAATGAGACAATCCTAATGGACAAGCTACAGAGAATGAAAGAAGATGCAAAGGTAGCAATCGTCCAGGCCCAAAAAGAAGGCATTTACCCAATCCTAAGTTTCTCATATTATGAATTCGCTCAGAGTTACGAAAATCAAGGAGGCCTAGATAACATCCAAACTGCTATGGTATTCTATCAGTATGCTAAAGAAACCTCCACCGTCTTTTTAGAGACCACCTCCTCACCAAAAATAATTGAAGAACCATCCATTACCATACCAACCCAAACTACAACACCTCAAGCCACCACTTCTCCCACTCAACCAGAGCCCACTAAATCGTACATATCGCTTATACCATTTGCTCTCCTCGTTGGTATTGTTCTTGGGTTTATAGTGGGAAGGAAATCCTGAGCACCAAC
>QMUF01000145.1 GCA_003663525.1 Thermococci archaeon
CGTTCTACTCTAAAACCATCAGGGTAAACGGAAAGGCCATCCCCATCAACGAAAGCCTCGACGGCCTCAACGGAAAGACTATAACCCTTGCCGGCAATGTTTCAATTGATATCCTCTCGCGAAATTTTTGACTTGGTTGGTGACCATTTTACCGACACAGCTTATCATAATCATTTCAAATTGGGGTTGAGACCTTGGTTTTTCATTTCCGATTCGGTCATAAAAGATTTTATGATATTGCCTCTTCCTATTGTGCAACCCTGATTATGTGATGCAAATACCTTAACTGTGGAGAGGCTTGTCGAGGAATTCTCAAGGCTTTTTAGATTGAGAGCGAAAACCTCAGGGCTTCTATATCACTCAATTGCCAAAAATATCTTTCAAAGGTTTTTGACATGATACCAACTTTCCAGGATGGAAAGTTTAAATTAAAGGGTAACCTTCCTCGATTATGTAATAATGGACTTTACGACCTTTTCGGAACTTTCCAATCTTTCTTTTTTCCTCAAGATATTTAAGAATCTCATATAACTCTCTAGAAGAGATTTCCAGCTTAGAAAGAGGTTCACTTGGAGAATTGCAACCCTCTCTTAAAAAAGTCCAAAACTAAAAAGCTCCTTATCTTTTGATTCTAACTTTTCCACGGTGGAATATTCGGAATAAGCTTCAAGCTCTTTCAGTTTATCATAGACAATCATGACCAGTTTGGATAAACTTTCTAACTCTCTCTCCATGGTTTTTTATCGGCCTTATCTTCTAAGGATTTTTGGATTTTGAGGAGTTCCTTGAGCATGTCCTGGTAATCCTGGTTAAGTTTTTAACCTCACTCTTCAATTCTTCAAGGCCCTTGGCGTAAGGTCCTAGGATCCACTCTCTCAACCCCTAACAACACCAAGAGAGTTAGGGCCTCATAATATAAATGGGTATGGGTTAACGTGCCGCTTCTTGCGGTGAAGGTTGGCACGACTCAGGGAACTGTCAGGACTGTTTTGACTAGGCTTGTTAAGATGGGGCTTGTCAAGAGGATTTCGAGAGGATTATATGAGGCAGTAGGGATGGAAGCTTGAATACGAGTGGTTCGAGCCCTAAAGTCGTGTTGGCGTCTTTTCTTTTACTCTCTTTCTTTCAATGCCCTCGTCTCAGGTCAGCAAAGGGTCTCCCCCTCACCACTCGGTCAAGCCAGCCCTCATCATCTGAGATTTTCAATGAATTCAATAACTTCTTTGGTTTTATTACTATTTCCGACGAGGAAGATTAATCTTGGGTATCCAAATTTTTCAGAGCATTCAAGGTATACTACTTCAGTGGCATTCAATAATAGAATTTTTTCATAAGCTTTCCGCTGAATTGGAATTTTTAATTCCTTAAAGTTTCGAGATTTTAGGTTCTCCTCAATTATATTAAACTTTTCTAAGCAATACCCTCTCTTATTGCTTAAACTCAAAAGAGGCTTTATGAATCCCACAGTTTTGTCTTTCCATATAAAGATTGCTATATGATATGTTCCATTAATACTTCCAATCCAAGAGGCATCATACTCCTTCGGGACAACATAGAAGTATGTGTTTATCCATTCTGACGTTTTAGTGGCAGTTTCTGAAGAACGGAGGCTTGGAGGAATTGTTAAATAAGCGGCAGCATAAGCACTTGGTCCAGCTTTTGGAATTGTTGATGTTAAAATTATCCCAGCTGCAAAAAATGTTATTATTGTCGTGATAATTGAAAGTTTCCTATTCTCATGAAAATAAAAAGGAATTAAGGATACTATGAAGGCCGGTAGAATAATAAACAAAACTAGTGCATATTCTCCAAGAAATTGATCAATCTTAAGAATGTCAAAAAAGATGATTATACAGTACTGAAGGAGAATTGATAAAAATAAAGAAAAAAGAATTAAAAAGATGAGCACCATAGTCTTTCTCACCATATTATCACCCTTTCCTCCCTTAAGAGTTGAATGATGTGATTCAACACCTTACTCATTATCCCCACCGCTAAAGAATCCTGTTTTGAAATTTTGGCATCAGCCTATTTAAGATTTGTTCAAGCTATAATTAATTTTGGAGGAGCTGTTTCTTTGACTCAAGGTATGGTTTTAGGATCCACTCTCTGATTCCCATCAAAGCACACCTTTAAGAGAATTGACTAAACTTCCTATTACTGTTAAAACTAGTTAAGCAGTTAATGATTTGAGAATTTTACTTGGTTAGAGGGTTTCAAGGATAATGTGAGTCCTCGTCCCCCTAACCCCGTCAAGTGAAGCAACTTCACCCAACACTTCATCCAATCTCGCCTTATCAACCTCAATAATTAAATCCACGTCACCAGTAACTCTACAAGCACGCTTTATCTTGAGCTTCTTAATGGATTCATAAACTTCCTTCCTCTTTACTGGCTCAATCTTAACGAGAATGAACACTTCCCCCTTCCCGCCAAGGAGTTTTAAAGCCTTCTCAGTAAGGTCAATAAAACCAAACCCCGTTCTTATAAATCCAAGCACTTTAAGTGTTCTAAGGTGAGTGGCTAAGGCTTGCCTAGTTATCCCGAGTTCACTTGCAATCTCATCTTGACTTTTCTTCACAGTGCGCACTTCAATTGTTTTACCCTCCTCGTAGAATTTTTCAAGCAATTCAAATTGTCTTGATGTAAGTAAGTGTTCCTCATCCACTATCCACCACCAAATAAACATAAAGATTAAAATATTTAAAGCTTTTAGTGAGTGATTATTAATGATGATAAGGGCCTGGCTTCCCCAGTTTCCATGCTTGGACATTACCCCAAGCCCAAGCCACTACTCTAGTTAAGCATTAGCAGCTCATTCCCCAAATAATGCCGAAAAAATTAGAGCCTCATAATATATAGGGATTTTGAGAATGCATTTTGCGCGTGAGTTTTTTCAGACTGCACAACTTCACAGGTGGTGGGAACTAGGGTCAGTCAGTTTATTTTCCGTTTTCTTTCCCATTAAGTGTAGAGATCTCTATTTGTAGTAATTAGTACTTCATTCCCTATATTTAAACCCAAATCTTTTCCAGTTTTGCGATTTTTGCTATAACATACAATATTTAGATGATTTGGCATGTGAATTTCATTAAAACCTCTAATCCCTCCACGTTTAATCCATTTATAATAACTTTGTCTTTTATTAAACTTACACCCCCTTCTAATACTTCAAAAAAGCAAACATATGTTGCTCCTTTTATAGTGTCACCAGGTTTTGCATTCGGATCATTTGTAATTATCAACTCATGAATTTCGTATTTTTTAATACCCTAGAATGGGGAGTTATAAGGTGGAGTTCTCTTTCTGGGAACTCGAGATCTAGAACAGCAACAACTTGTCCTCTAATAGGTTTTTTCTTGACAAAAGTTAGGTCAACATTAATTCTCATTGAGGAATAAGGTTCCAAATACAATCCCCCCGATAAAATTTTAATAAATATGCTTTATCCTAAGTTCCTTTGCTTTTTTCACCCAAGAAGGAACTGGTGGAACAAACTTATCCTCTGGATCTACTTTGACTTCAATGAAAGTTGACTCATCAGATTTAAATGTCTTTTGAAGGACTTGTCTAATCTCTTCTGGCTCTCCTATTTTAAGTGCCTTCTGAATCGCAGATAAAGAAAGTTACAGATTTATTAAACCAATTCGCAGCAGTAAAAAGAGGAACAGTACAACAAGTGTTAGAATTATCGTGATGCCTATTCCTTCTTCTTCTTTAAGACCATAGTGTGCAAGTATCACATTTGCTATTATCGCCGGCGGCATGGAGGCCTCAACGAGAACGGCATAGAATATTTCGGGAGGAGCATTGAGGGTTAAGAAGACAAACACAAAGGGTAAGGCAATTCTAAAGATTCCTACTTCGAAGAGCTTTCTCCACTCGAACTTCTCAAGATTTATGCGGGAACCGAAATAAATCAAAATTAGGGGGATGTTCCACCATCCAATTCCGTTCATAATCTCCAACAGACCTCCTGGGAGTTTGATGCCAAGAATCACCAGCGAAAGAGCAAGTAGATTGGCACTCGTTGGGATGAATTTTAAAGCTTTGGTCAAGCTTTCCCTGAGTGAAGCCTTCCTGATGGAATAATGGGC
>QMUF01000146.1 GCA_003663525.1 Thermococci archaeon
GGTGGTTATGGTGGGAGTTTGAGGGATTTTGTCAGGTTTGAGAACATTGGAAACTTATTCTACGACAACGATGTAAATGAATCCGTTGAAATTTCTGCGGATTCTAGCAAGTTTAAAATGTATTTTGACAGTTCAGTATTTATCGGTAGATACGGAGATTTAGGTGAAGTCAGGTTTGAATATAATGGGAAACGGATTAGTGGTACTATTCCCGTTAAGGACTTAAGGCCTTTCAAGTTTTATCGTTTTAGAAAATTGCGCGAATTTTATTCTCATAATTTAGAATTTCTGTTACCTCCAGATGGCAAGAATCTTTTAACCGTTTTGCTAACCCACAAAGAACTTAAATCAACTATTGCAGACATATTCAAATCTTATGGGCTGAGAATAGTTTTCAAGCCTCAAGAAAACAAAATTGAAGTTGTGAAGCTTTTTGAAGACATACTCATAAGTTATCCCTACTCTATAGTTTCGGACACCCTGCAGAGAACAGTCTTTTATTTGGTAGCTATTGAGTCCAATAGAGATTCAATTTTGACTTTTGAAGAGCCGGAAGTTCATGCTTTTCCATATTACACCAAGTTTCTAGCTGAGAGAATAGCGTTAGATGAAAGCAATCAGTACTTCATCTCAACTCATAATCCATACTTCCTTCTTTCTATTCTTGAAAAGACTCCATTAAAAGATATCAACGTATTTGTGGTTTACTTTGACGACTATCAAACGAAAGTGAAGCTTTTGAGCAGAGCTGAGCTAGAGGAGATTATGAGCCTTGAAGCCGATGTGTTTTTTAACATTGATAAGTTTGTGGAGGAGAAGCTATGAAACACATTTTCTTTGTAGAGTGCAATCCAGACAGGGTCTTACTTCAGAAAATAGGAGTAACTAAGAGGAATATCATCCATGCTGGATCAAAGAGTGGAGTATGTAAACGATTGAGCAAAACAACGCATAGTATTGGAGTAGTTGATGAAGATCCCTACAGTGTTCAGCCAAGTTACCTTAAGGGGTTGAGGATCATTGAGAATTCTCAAAAACATGATGTCAAAGTTCTTTTTGATGAAAAGCGAAATAACAGAGTAATTGTGATTTCTCCAAGGCTTGAAGAATGGATAATAGAGGCAGCCAAAGAAGCCAAAGTTAATATGCATAAATATGGCCTCCCTGGGGATGGAAATAAACTGCATAAATTAATAAACAGCGAACTTAGCAGGTTTGAACGTCTTTTAGGAGAACTTATTAATAAAACCGGTAGGATTTCCTTCTTAAGAAGGAGCCTCCTGGAGAGGGGTGGGGATTATGAAACTTGAGTTTGGTTCTCTCATATTTAAAGTTGTTAATGGAGATATAACCAAGTTTCCCGCAGAAGCAATAGTCAATGCGGCAAACAAATATCTTGAACATGGTGGTGGAGTGGCCTATGCAATAGCAAAAGCAGCAATTGGGAATGCGAGAGACTACATAAAAATAAGTAAAGAAGCCATGAGAGAGCAGATTGGAAGGGATTGGATCGAACATGGGGAGGTAGTTGTAACACCAGCCTTAAAAATGGAACAACATGGGATTAAGTACGTCATTCATACAGTTGGTCCTTATTGTGGTGCTACGTGGGATAATGACAAGAAGGAAAAGTTAAAGAAGGCGATTCTTGGGGCCCTGAAAAAGGCCGAAGAGCTTGGAGTTAAAAGCATCGCATTTCCAGCCATAAGTGCAGGTATCTATGGATGCCCCTTTGAAGAGGTTATTAAAACTTTTATTGAGACGGTCAAAGAATTTTCAAGAGAAGCGAAAAGTGTGGAAAAGGTCTATCTAGTACTGTATTCAAAAGATAACTATGAACAGGCATTAAAGGTCTTGGAGTGAGGTTAATGTCCTCGGAAGTTACGAGAGAGTTCATCTTAGGTGTTTTATTAATAATTGTTTTTGGGCTCGGTATCATTGGGTATGGGATCTGGAAACTACTCCCTCATTCAACGAATCCCTTTGAGGCATCTCCAGCAGGAAAGTTTGGGATTCTCTTGAGTATTTACCTTGGTTCAGTTTTGCTTATTATAATTTTGGAACTCCTCAGAAAGGAGTTGGGGAAGTAGGTGATATTTCCCATGAAGCTGAAAACCCCATTACATTTTCTTTTGAAAGCCTCACCCTTCGGGACGGGGAGGAGGCCAGTTTTTGAGAAAAGATTCTAATGGTGATGCCTATGAAAATGAGCAAGAAAGATATTAGCAAAGACTCCTCCCTTGAACAGCCTTCTTGGCTTCCACTTCTTTTAGTGCTCAGACTTGCCTTTCGGGTCATATCGGTTATGGATGCACTTGGCATTGTCTTCTTTTACAATATTCTCCTTCTCATGAAGCTACCCATGTTCCGTTTCGCCATTCCGGGGTACATCCTCTTTATGGGTGCTCTAGAAGTTTACCTTGTGATGGCCCTCAGAAAGAGAGCTTTTCCTATAAAAGCCTTGGTTGTCTATTTCAGTATAGCGCTCCTTTTTGAGTTGCCTTATGCCGTTTTAAGTGGAGACTCACTGGGATTAAAGCTCTTTGTTCTCCCTTGGTATTTGAGTGCGATAATCGGGTTTGCTGTAGTTTTAAATGAACTTTGTAATGTTGCAATGATACATAGAATATAAGAGATGAGCTCTTCTAAGCGATACCCTTTAATTCTCCTTTTCCAATCTTCTCATTGGTGATGCTTATGAAAATCGAGGACGTTTACGTCTGGGATATAAATGCTAAGTGGCTTAGAATCTCTCCTTTTCAGCTCATGGAGAATGCAGGTGCCGGCGTTGCAAGGGTTATAGAGGAGAAGTTTGGTACGGGCCTAACAATAGCAATTTTCTCTGGAACGGGAAACAACGGGGGAGACGGATTTGTTGCAGCTAGGCATTTAAGCTTTGAAAATGAGGTGACACTTTTCTTGATTGGAGATGAGGCAAAAATCAGGAGTGAAGAGGCCAAACACAATTGGGAGATTCTTAAAAGGCTTGATTTTATAAAAATCAAGACCACCAAAGACTCAAGCCAGATAAATGAGTTAAGTCTTAAAGGCTTTGATGTAATTGTTGATGCCCTCCTCGGTGCCGGAACAAAAGGAGAGCCTAGGGAGCCCATAAAAAGTGCAATTGAAAAAATCAACGAGTATTCTGGAAAAACAAAAATTGTGAGCATTGATCTGCCGAGCGGCTATCCATCGAGCATTAGGGTAAAATGCGACTTTGCGGTAACTTTTCAGTGGGATAAAGAAGAATATGGTGGCTTTGAGAGAATAATAGCTAAGATTGGTTATCCCAAAGAGCTCTACCATCTTGTGGGGCCGGGGGATGCAAAATTTGCTTTAAGAAAGAAGGGGGATCACAAAGGACAGAACGGAAAGCTTCTCATAATCGGAGGAAGTGAAGATTATTTTGGGGCTCCCTATCTGGCCGCAAAGGCCGCAAGCTACATGGTGGATTTGGTGTATCTGGCGATGCCCGAATATTCGGCAAGACGCATTAGTGATCCGGATGTAATTCTTAGACCTTTTGAGGGAAAGAACTTTAGTATTGAACACCTTGAACGGGCTCTTGAACTTTCAAAAGTGGTTGATGCAGTTATCATAGGGCCCGGAATTGGACGAAAAGAGGATACAAATGAATTAGTAAGGGAATTCATAAAAAGCTGTGAAAAGCCCATGGTAATAGATGCCGACGCCTTAAAGTCAATTGCGGAAGATTTAAATGTCCTTAAAGGTAAAAGTTTTGTTTTAACTCCACATGCTGGAGAATTTAAGATTCTATTTGGAGAGGAGCCAGGGGGAAGTTTGGAGAAGAAAGCAAAGAGGGTAATGGAAAAAGCTCAGGAAACAGGCGGCACCATTCTGCTTAAGGGAGCGTACGATATAATAAGTGATGGCAAAGCATGGAAGTACAATAAAACTGGAAACAAAGGCATGACAACTGGAGGAACCGGTGATGTCCTCTCTGGAGTGGTTGGTGGTTTGCTTGCATTGGGCAATACACCGTTAAAGGCGGCAAGCGTTGGTGCTTTTCTCAATGGCCTTGCGGGGGACATGGTAAAAGAGGAGATGGGAGAAAAC
>QMUF01000147.1 GCA_003663525.1 Thermococci archaeon
AATACTTAGCCAGAAAAGATGCAAAAATTGTTGGAATAATAGGAGCTGGAGTGCAAGCCAGAACCCAGTTGTGGGCCGTTTCTGAAGTTAGAGATATCGAAAAGGCCTTAGTGTATGACGTGAATAAAGAAAGAGCGAAGGTCTTTGCAGAGGAGATGGCTAAGAAGATTGGAGTAGAAATAAATGTTTCACTCACGGCCCAGGAGGTTGCTGAGAACGCTGATGTTCTAGTTGTGGCAACTACTGCAAAAGAGCCCGTGATTAAGGGAGAATGGGTCAAAGAAGGCACGCATATAAATTCTATAGGCTGGGTGGGAAAAGACGCCAGAGAACTCGATTCTGAAACAGTAAGAAAGTCCAAGCTGGTCGTTGACTCAAGAGAAGGAGTCCTAAATGAATCAGGTGATATACTAATCCCTATAAAAGAAGGTGTAATTGACGAAACTCACATTTATGCAGAGTTGAACGAAATTGTAACTGGAATCAAGAAAGGAAGAGAAAATGATAACGAGATAACACTCTTTAAGAGTGTTGGACTTGCAATAGAAGACGCAATTACGGCTAAATTGGCTTATGAAACGGCCTTGGAACTGAGAATAGGAACAAAAGTGGAACTTCAATAACTATTATATACTTCTTTGTTTTTTCTTATTCATGGGTGAACACTTATGTTTGTGAAAAACACTTTCTATGTTGTAGACACCCATACTGAAGGGGAACCCACCCGAATAGTACTCTCAGAGTTGGATGTAAAAGGGCATGACATAATAGAAAAGAGGGAGTATTTTAAAAAACATTACGATTGGATAAGAACTGCCCTACTTCATGAACCACGAGGACATGGAGATCAGTTTGGGGCTGTTTTAGTACCTTCAGAAATAGCAGAGTTTGGTGTCATATACATGGATACCGCAGGTTACCTTGACATGTGTGGTCATGCTACAATGGGAATTGCCACAGCATTAATAGAGCTGGGAATTGTCGAGGCCAAAGAACCATGCACAACTGTAAAACTTGAAACACCTGCGGGCTTGGTCAAAGCAAATGCAAAAGTAGAAGATGGCATTGTTAAAGAGGTCACAGTTGTAGATGTGCCCAGCTTCCATGTAGGTGAATTTGAAATTGACTATCCTAACGTAGGTAGGATAAAAGTGGACGTAGCTTTTGGTGGGAACTTCTACGTGATAGCAAATGCTAAGGATTTAAGCCTCAGGGTTAGAAAGGAATACATAAGAGAACTTATTCCCGCTGCTTTAAGGCTCATTGAGGTTGCAAATAAACAGATAAAGGTGGAACACCCAAGAAAAGGCGTTCAGAATAGGATAAATCTTGCGATGTTGACCGATGAACCGGAGAAAGAGAATTCTGATGGAAAAAACGTCGTAATATGGGGCCAAGGTAGTGTGGATAGAAGCCCCTGTGGAACGGGAAGTGCCTCTAGGGTTGCAACGTTATACTCAAAAGGTATTCTCAAAGTTGGAGATACTTTCATCCATGAGAGCATCCTTGGGACCCAGTTTAAAATAAAAATTGCAAATACAACAAAAATCGGCGATTACACGGCAGTAGTGCCAGAAATAACAGGAAGTGCATACATAACAAAAATCTCACATGATATAATCTCCAAAAATGATCCGCTCTGGAAAGGATTCTTGCTAAGATAAAAAAGAAAAATCAAGAGGCTTGAGCCTTTTCCTTTTCTTTCTGCAGTGCAAGTCTAACGAAATAGAGTGTAAGTCCCCAGTAAAACCCAAGAACTATTATCATTGATGCTATAACTGAACCCTCCATTTACGCTCCCTCCTCGGCAAGCTTTGCTTCAATCTTTGGCATAAGCATCTTATTCACTATAATCCAAATGGCAATGGCAGCTATTATCCACTGGAATATAACAGTCCCAGTACTAAATGTTTCTAATGGGTTCCACCAAGTCTCTGGGTACCAATCAATTGACTGCTTGATCCACCATAGTAAAACAACTATTATACTCAGAGGAGCTATGTAACCAATCGTAATGTTCCACCATTTGCCAATCCCAATGTCCGAGCCTCTGTTGGCGATTTCTCTGTTCCTTTCTAGTCCAGTCTTGAGCATAACGAAGGATATCACTACCGCACTAATGAGTAAGGCATCTCCCCAAACCCAGTCTTGGTTATCAAGCCAACCAATCTTTATTGCGGCCGGAATACCTGCAATCAAACCAATTATTGCGGCGTAAGTGGCAGCTTTCTTCCTTGGAATGCCAAAGTCAACAATGTTTTTAACAAATACATCTGTAATAGCAATTTGTGAGGTGAATGCTGCAAAGAACAGTGCTAAGTAGAATAATGTTCCTACTGCAAACCCAGCCGGCACTTTGGGGAAGAGCTCAGTCAACCATATGAATGTCAACCCCACGTTACCCTCTGCATATACCTTAAATGGATCAATGCCAATGAGAGGGGCCGTAACAGCCACCGTTGTAATTACCGCTAAACCACCCAAAAGGGCTGCACTTGTATCACCGAATCCAGTAATGGTTGAGTTAAGATTAATATCATCGTTCTTCTTTAGGTAGGAAGAGTAAGTTAGATAAATACCCCAACCTGCTCCGGTACTCCATAATACCTGACTATAGGCTTGGAGCCAAGCCTCTGCATTGGAAAGCTTTGATGTATCAAATTTGAACATGTAGGTTAGACCCACATCAGCACCTGGCATTGTTACCGCTCTTATGATAACCACTACAAGGAAGAGTATCAACGATGGAACCATAAAAGTTGTGACTTTCTCAATTCTCTTGACACCAACAGCCATTACATACCATGTAAATAGCCAGACAAGTATCGTGAAGAACAGTGGTTGCCATCCACCAATGAATGCATTCCAGGTTTCCAGACCCTTTCCTGGTGCATAGCTTGCATAAAGACCAGTAAGTCCTTTTACAAAGTAAGCCAGAGCCCATCCGTTAACGACAGCATAATAAAACATTATACCTATGTTTACCCAAGCGACCCAAGCGCCAAGCCATGCGTATTTCTTTCCTGCGTATTTAGCAAATCCAAGTATCGTGCTGTTCCCGGTTTCTCTACCGATTATCCCCTCCGAAATCAAGAGAGGTATTGCAACAGTGAACAGTGCAATACTGTAGGGAATCAAAAACGCTCCTCCACCATACATCGCCATCATTCTTGGGAAACGCCAGATGTTACCACTGCCGACCATTGCACCTATAATGGCAAAAATAAATCCCAATCGAGTTCCCCAATGTTCACCAGTTTCAGTCCTTTCCATGTTAAAACCTCCGGCAAAGTTCTCCAATGGAACACCAACCCCCATATGGGGCAATAACTAACATAGAAATGTAAACATTCCACATATTTATACTTTTCTGATTATTACCGTGCTCTAGTACAGTAACTAGTATAACATGAAATAATATTTAAAGATATAATCCTTAGTTTTTATGGTGAACATAATGAGTGAAGCTATTTCCCCATCCTGCCCCGAGGTTAAGGAAAAAATAGAAAAGGAGTTGGAGAGACGTAAGTCTTCCATAAGACCAATAAATGAGAGAGTTGCAAATCTCAGAAAAGAGAGTGTGGAAACTGAAGTTAAAATTTCATCTGAAAGGGCTAAGTTAATAACTGAATTCTACAAGAGTGAAATTCCAAAAGGAAAATCAATCCCCGTTCAAAGGGCTCTTGCCTTTAAGTACCTTCTCGAACACTGCAGTCTGCCAATTGAAGAAGGCCAATTAATTGTGGGGCTCAGGGGTACTGGGGTTAAAGAAGTGCCCACTTACCCTGAGATTTGTGTCCATAGTATGGAAGATCTTGAAATTCTTAACTCCAGACAAAACATGCCTTACAAAGTTGATGAAGAGACTAGAGAACTTTACAAGAAAGAAATTATTCCTTTCTGGAAAGGGAGAGCAATGAGGGACATAATCTTCGAAACCCTCCCGCAAGAGTGGATTGATGCTTACGAAGCTGGAATTTGGACAGAATTCATGGAACAAAGATGCCCGGGACACACAGCTGGAGGAGGAAGAATTTTTAGAATGGGCGTTCTTGATATTAAGG
>QMUF01000148.1 GCA_003663525.1 Thermococci archaeon
CTCCAGAGTTAATAAAGAGTGGTGGATGGAAGAATGTAGAATTCAAACGTTTCAACATCCATGCCCCTGTAAAAAGGCTTTATCCAGGTAAGAAGCAACCTTATAGAACTTTTCTTGATAAAATAAGAAGAAAACTTATAGAGATGGGCTTCATTGAAATGACAGTGGAGAGCTTAATAGAAACACAATTCTGGAATTTTGATGCTTTATTTCAGCCTCAAAATCATCCTGCAAGGGACTGGACTGACACATATCAACTTAAGTATCCAAAATATGGGTCTCTTCCGGATGAGACACTCGTGGAGAGGATTAAAGCCTCCCATGAGCACGGTTGGATCACGGGTTCAAAAGGATGGGGATATAAGTGGGATCCAAGAACTGCCATGTTGCTGATGCCAAGAGCTCACGCAACTGCATTGAGTGCAAGACAGCTTGGAAAGGGTGTTCAAATTCCGGGGAAGTACTTTGCTATTCAAAGGGTCTTTAGGCCTGATGTTCTTGACAGAACACACTTAATAGAGTTTAACCAAGTGGATGGCTTTGTAGTTGGAGAAACTTTAACTTTCAAACATCTTCTTGGAATATTAAAACGATTTGCAGTTGAGATTGCTGGAGCAAAGAAAGTGAAATTCCTTCCCGATTACTATCCATTTACAGAGCCAAGCGTGCAGATGAGCGCTTACCATGAGGAACTTGGATGGGTAGAATTTGGAGGAGCAGGAGTATTTAGAGAAGAAATGACCAGGGCCCTTGGTATTGATGTTCCGGCAATAGCCTGGGGAATTGGAATTGACCGTCTAGCAATGTTCAAACTTGGGATAGATGATATAAGATACCTCTTTAGTTATGATTTGAAATGGTTAAGAGAAGCAAAGCTGGTGTGGTGATGAGAAATGCCAAAATTCGACGTTGCCAAGCATGATTTAGAGAGACTAGTTGGGAAGGAATTCACAGTAGAGGAATGGGAGGATCTCTTCCTCTATGCTAAGTGTGAACTTGATGATATATGGGAGCACGAAGGTAAAATCTACTTTAAGGCAGATGCTAAGGATACAAATAGGCCAGATCTATGGAGTGCTGAAGGAATAGCCAGACAGGTTCGTTGGGCTTTAGGGATGGTAAGGGGCTTACCAAGGTATGACATTGAGGAAAGCGATGTCATAGTTTATGTTGATGAGAAACTCAAGGATATAAGACCTTTTGGTGTTTATGCTGTAGTTGAGGATCTTGAGCTAGATGAGGAAGCCTTAAAGCAGATAATTCAGCTTCAAGAAAAGGTAGCGTTAACACTTGGCAGAAAAAGAAAAGAAGTTGCTATTGGAACGTTTGATTTTGATAAGCTGAGGCCTCCCTTCTATTATAAAGCTGTTGAGCCCAAAAAGATAGAATTTGTCCCCTTGAACTGTGAAAGAGAAATGAGTGCAGAGGAAATACTTGAAGAACATGAAAAAGGAAAAGAGTATGGTCATCTAATTAAAGGCAGACCTTATTACCCGTTGCTTGTTGATAGTGAGGGGAACGTCCTATCAATGCCTCCAATCATTAACTCCGAAACTCATGGAAAAGTTACAGAAGAAACAAAAAGCATTTTTATAGATATCACAGGGTGGCATCTAGAAACAATTATGTTGGCGTTAAATGTAATTGTGACGGCTTTGGTTGAGAGGGGAGGAAAAATAAGAAGTGTTAGAGTAATTTATAAGGATTTTGAATTAAAGACCCCAGATTTAACTCCCAAAGAGTTTGAGGTTGATCTCAACTACATTAAAAGGCTAGCAGGCGTTGAGCTCACAGATAAAGATATCAAAGACCTTCTTGAGCGCATGATGTATGAGGTTGATTTTGTCGATAGAAGAGCAAGACTAAGGTATCCAGCCTTTAGGAATGACATAATGCACCCGAGAGATGTTTTGGAAGATGTACTTATTGCATATGGTTATAACAACATTGAACCAGAAGAACCAGAGTTAGCAGTTCAAGGAAAGGGGGATGACTTTGTAGATTTCGAAAATGCAATTAGAGATCTGATGGTAGGATTTGGTCTTCAAGAGGTCATGACTTTCAACTTAACTAATAAAGAAGCACAGTTTGATAAGATGAACATTCCAGAGGAAGATATAGTTGAAATAGAGAATCCAATAAGTCAAAAATGGAGTGCCCTTAGGAGATGGCTTCTACCGAGCCTAATGGAGTTTTTGGGCCAGAATACCCATGAGGAGTATCCCCAGAGGATTTTTGAGGTTGGCAAAGTCACTTTAATTGATGAGAGCAGGGAAACTAAGACTATAAGTGAAAGCAAACTTGGAGTTGCTATAGCACACCCAAAAGTCACTTTCACTGAGGCTAAGGAAATTCTTGACAGCGTGCTTCGGCACTTAGGTGCAGAGTACGCGATTAGGGAGATAGAGCATGGTTCTTTCATTTCAGGAAGAGCCGGAGAAATAATAGTGGGAGGGAGGAAAGTAGGCATAATAGGTGAAATCCATCCCCAAGTCCTGGAGAACTGGGGGGTGGAGATGCCAGTAGCTGCATTTGAGATCTTTTTAAGGCCGTTCTATAAAAAGGGGGTTTTCTGATTTTTTCTAATTATTCCTGCTATTAAGGAATTTTTATATAATAAAGTTTAAACAGAAGAGTTCTCGTTTAGGAATTTCTTTACAAGGATTAACATGATTTCAAAGTTGATTAGAGATTCTTGGATTTCAATATCCACTTCCATCATCATTTCATACCACCAATTTTTCTAAATGAATAAAGGATTTTAGCTTTTACCCTTTTTTTGTTGTCAAAATTCCAAAAAGAAAGGGCCTAAAAATACCCTAAATAGGCATATTGACTTTGCTATTTGTAAAGTGGGCTCAATCTCAAAACCCTTTTATATTCTTCCCTATAAATTACTCAACATGAGAATAGCCCTAAAGATAGCGTACGATGGGACTAGGTTTTATGGATTCCAACGGCAGCCAGATCTTAGAACTGTAGAGGGGGATATAATCAAAGTACTAAAAAAGCTGAGAATAATCGAGGATGTTAGAGAGGCCAACTTTAAAGGTGCTTCAAGGACAGATAGGGGGGTTTCAGCTTTTGGCAATGTCATTGCGTTTGATACTGTTAAGCCGGAACTTACTGAACCGAGGATTTTAAATCATCATCTCAGGGATATATGGATTCTAGGAAAAGCTGAGGTTCCTGAGGACTTTCATCCAAGATTTTGGGCAAAAAATAAAATATATCGTTATTATCTTTTTGATGATGGCATTGATGTAACAAAGCTAAAAGCATGCGCTAAGGTTTTTTTAGGAGAACACGATTTTTCTAATTTTGCCCATCTTGAGGAATTTAAGAACCCTGTAAGGGAGGTAAACAGGATTGATGTATTTTCTAGGGGTAGAATAATTGTAGTGGAAATTGAAGGGAAGAGCTTTTTGTGGGAGATGGCAAGAAGAATAATTACAGCACTCAAACTCTGTAGTTTGGGTGTTCTTTCAATTAAAGACGTAGAATTGATGTTGAAAGAGAAGGTCGGTAAAAAACTCCCTCCTGCCCCACCGGAGAACCTTGTATTGTGGGAGGTTGTATACGAGGGGATAAAGTTTAAGAAAGATGCTTATGCAATTGAAAAAGTCAAAAGAGAGTTTTTAGAAGGATTTAGAAAGTATTTAACAAAATCAGCTATTCTTGAAGACTGGCTTATTTCTTTATGATTTTTTCGAGCTCTTTATCATAGTACTTTCCATAATACTGCTTCAATGCTTTCTGCCTTTCTATAAAGTGAGTAAATAGTAGTGGATCATCGTCTTTGATATCCACTATAACGGCATGGCTGCCTCCTTTGGGTCTCAAGGCCCTCCCTATTGTTTGGATTGTCATTATGTCACTTTTTCCTCCGCCAGCAAGGATTATAGCAGAGATTTCGGGAATATCTACGCCCTCCTTCAGGAGAGTGGATATGAGCACGCTAATTTCCCCATTTTTAAACTTTTCAAAGATTTCCCATCTATTTGGGCTTTGAGAGCTTAGAAATTCAGCCTTTATTCCTTTCTTTTTGAACATTTCTATTA
>QMUF01000149.1 GCA_003663525.1 Thermococci archaeon
CCAAAGTTTCTGCCCAAAGGCGGACACTTCGTCCTAATCTTCCCGTACCAATCCTTCAAGGTGAAAGACAGGGTAATCCTCACTCTCGGGCGAAACTTCGCCAGGAAGTACGGGGTAATGCACTTGGAAATTCCACTCCCCAAGAATGTTAAAGGGCACGGGATAAAGGAAGTCCGCATTTTGCCGAGGTATAATGCCCTCTGGTTTGAGGTGGAGTACATTTACGAAGTACAGCCTGAAAAGAAGGATTTGGACTACTCAAAGTACTTGAGCATTGATTTGGGTGTTGATAATTTCGCCACTTGCGTCTCCACCATCGGGACGGCCTTTATCATTGAAGGCCGGTGGTTGAAGAGTTTTAACCGGTGGTGGAACAAGGAGAAGGCCTGCCTCCAGAGTCAATACGATAAGCAGGGGGTAAAGTTTGGCAAAAAGATGGCTCGGCTTTTGAGGAAGAGGAGGAGTGTAATGAATAATTTTATGAATCAAGCCGTGAATTACATAATAAAGTACTGTTTGGAGAATAAAATTGGAAGTATTGTGATTGGAGAGTTGGAGGAAGCAAAACAAAAAGCTTCCTTGGGCAAAACGAATAACCAGAATTTCCAATTCATTCCTTACGGCCTCTTCAAGCAAAAGTTGAAGGCAAAGTGCGAGCGTTACGGGATTAACTTCATTGAAGTGGATGAGGCCTACACGAGTAAAGTGGATGCTTTAGCTTTAGAATCATTGGTGAAGAAGGGGGAGTATTGGGGTAAGAGAGTCAAGAGGGGGCTTTACCAATCCTCCACTGGAGTTTTGATTAATGCTGACGTGAATGGCGCTTTAAACATTTTGCGAAAAGTAGCCGGCGATTCTCCCATTAGGGGGATAGCTGGTAGTGGTCGTGTGAACTGGCCAGTGAGAGTGAGGTTATCAGCAACGGAATGCCGAATGAACTCTCACGAAACCCCCGTTAGGGTGGGGTAGTTCACATACTTTGGTTCAAGAAAGGAGAGGTGGTTTATAGTGCGGGTGCTGGTATTAGGTGCGGGTAACGTTGGAAAGGCTATAGCTTGGGATTTAAAAGATGAGTTTGATGTTTCTGTTGGTGATGTAAGTGAAAAGAGATTAAAAGAACTCTCAAAATTTGTAGAAACCATAAAAATAGATGCTTCGGACTTTAATGAACTAGTCAAAATCATGCGGCAATTTGAATTAGTTATTGGAGCACTACCAGGTAGGTTCGGTTATTCTACTGTTAAAGCTGCAATTAAAGCAGGTGTTGATATAGTTGATGTTTCTTTTATGCCTGAAAATCCTCTTGAGCTCCAAAAAGAGGCAGAAAAAAGCCAGGTGACGGTGGCATTTGATGTTGGCTTTGCACCAGGCCTCAGTCATATATTTTTAGGACGAATTTATCAGGAAATGGATGAACTCAAAGAAGCCTATATTTATGTCGGAGGCCTTCCAAAAGAGCCTAAGCCTCCATTATATTATAGAATAACATGGTCTCCTTACGATTTAATTGAAGAGTATACTAGACCTGCGAGAATCATAAGAGATGGAGAGATTGTTTCTGTGGATCCGCTAGAGGAGATTAAAAACGTGAACATCGATAATAAAGAATTTGAGGCATTTGTAAGCGATGGCCTGCGTTCACTTCTTGAGAATATTAATGCTAAGAGACTGGAGGAATGGACACTCCGCTGGCCAGGGCATTTAGCCAAGATGAAAATCTTAAGGGAACTTGGGTTCTTCAGTTCGGAAAACTTGGAAAATACTCTTAATGTGATATCCCCATTAATGACGTATGAAAGCCCGGATTTTTCAATAATGGAAGTTATTGGAAAAGGCAGAATTAATGGCAAACCTATAGAAATCAGATATTTTCTGTATGATGAAGAAAAGGATAGTTTTACATCAATGGCTCGTGTAACTGGATTTACCACGGCTATAATTTCTCGCATTGTAGCAAAAGGATTGTGTGCTTATGGGGTTATCCCTCCAGAGGTTCTTGGAATGAGGGAAGACACTTACATGGAGATAATTAAGGAACTCAAAAAGAGAGATATTTCGGTAGAGGTGAATAAGAGTGCTTCACCTGATAATTGCGGACAGTGAACTTGAACTTGTGCCCAAAAAGCTTCAAAATCACCCCTCAATTATTAGCTATGCTAAAAGAAGATTCAAAAAGCCAGATGAGATTCTTTTGGATTCTACATATCACCACACTGCTCTTAAATCTTTAAAAGATGGAGAAAGAAGGGGAAGGCCAGATATAGTTCATTTATGTCTTATAAACGCATTAGAGAGCATATTGAATAAAGAAGGAAAACTTAGGGTTTATGTGCACACGAGGAATAATGAGGTTATCTATATAAAACCGGAAACAAGACTGCCCCGGAACTATAATCGTTTTGTGGGTTTAATGGAGAGCTTATTTAAAAATAGACTAATCCCAAAAGATCTTGCATTGCTGAGAATAGAAAACAAAACTCTTTCCGAGATTATCGGAGATATCGGCCCGGATGCAGTTTTCATAATGCATGAAAATGGAGTTTTAATGAACCCTCAGAGCTTTGGAAGGAAACTGAATGAATACAGCTCTCCAGTGGTTATCGTGGGAGGCTTTCCTCATGGAGACTTTCTAAGTAGGGTGGAAGGGGAGAGAGTTAGTATCTACAAAGAGCCACTTATGGCATGGAGTGTTGTCAATGAAGTAGTGATTAATTACGAAAGTAGCTTATTTTGGTAAACTTTTTTTCAAAAATTTTTTAAATAATTAAAATAAATCAAATCAAGAACGTTTGTGGGAGGTAAGGAAAATGGGAGATAAGACTAGAGTTCAGGTTAGTAAGCTCAAACCAGGTAGGTACATCCTTATTGATGATGAACCATGTAGAATAGGCAACATTACTGTTTCATCCCCTGGAAAGCACGGTTCAGCAAAAGCAAGAATTGAAGCTGTTGGGATATTTGATGGTAAGGTCAGGAGCATTGTAAAGCCAACAAGCGCTGAAGTTGACGTTCCAATTATTGACAAGAGAACAGGACAGATTATAGCTATCACTCCTGATACTGTCCAGCTCATGGACATGGAAACTTACGATCTCTTTGATGTTCCAATAGCTACAGGGGTCAATGATGAGATCAAAGATAAGCTTAAAGAGGGAATTAACGTCGAGTATTGGGAAACTCTTGGAAGAATAAAGATCATGAAGCTTAAAGGAGAGAGTTAGTGAACTTTTTTATTTTTGTTTAAATTCTCATTGTGTTATTCTTACAAGGTTGCTTGGGTTGTTTATAACTTGAGTGGCTACATTGATTCCTTCTTGTATAGCTTCATTGAGGGAATATCCCTTTGCTATATTTGCGATCATTGTTCCAAAAAGTTCCCTTCTTATCCATAAATGAGTTCTCTTGTTTTAGCATCGAATATATATATTCTGTCTGCTCTTGGTTTCCAGTGAACCTCTTTTACACTGGTTCCCATACTTTCTGGAAGTTGAACAACTACCTCTAGGTTGCCATAGGGAATATGGCCATAGCTTTCTACCCCTAGTTTTTCGATACCTAGGAGCTTTCCTTTAACAAACCCTTCCTTTGCGTCTTTGTTTACTTCTACATGCTGGGGCCTGAAGCCTAGAATCACTTTTTCCCTGGCTTCCATTTCTATTGGAAGCTCTAACAAAAATTCGCCAGCATTAAAGAGTGTTTTGTTGTCTTTTACAATTATTTCTCCTTCAATTAGATTCATAGGGGGGCTTCCTACAAATGTACCGACGAAAGTGTTTGCGGGTTTGTAAAAGATTTCATTTGGAGTTCCAACTTGTTGGAGAACTCCTTTATTCATAACAGCTATTCTATCGGCCATTGTCATAGCCTCGACCTGGTCGTGAGTTACATAAATTGTTGTTATTCCTAAATCGTAACTCAAGAGTTTTTTAAGCTCAAAACGCATTTGAGTTCTTATTTTTGCATCCAAGTTACTTAAAGGTTCATCTAGTAGAAATACCTCAGGTTCTCTTACGAGTGCTCTTGCAAGTGCTACTC
>QMUF01000150.1 GCA_003663525.1 Thermococci archaeon
AAGGATCTTCACAAACAAGAGCAGAAAAAGTCTACTAGCGGCTAAATCAAAGCATGAACCCCTAAATTCCATTCTAGCAACTTTAAATCCAGTGCCTTTGAAGATACCTTCAACAATCCGCAATAATCTTTCTTTTTCCATCATCTCATTTATGATTAATATAAAGGAGTTTAAAAGTTTTTATAGTCCCAAATATGCTGGCAAGTCTAACTTCCCTCCCCCCCTAAGGAATGTAGCGTGAAAAGTACCACCTCTTGAGAATTGTGACACTTCCTACGCTTCCATTCATAAAAATTTAAATATTAAATTTGCATATATACCATGAGAGGTGTGCACTATGATTGAAATGTTAGAGAGGATTCTAGATACTGTTAAATGGGGGGAAACCGTTTTAGTAGAACACTCTACATATACTCCAACTTCAAAACTCTTTCATTTAATATTAAACTGGGCCAAAGAGCGAGGATATCTAATCCTTATTGACGATATCCTCGATACTCTTAATGTTTACAAACAACACATGAAGATTGCAGGACTAGAAACCAAGGTGCTAGACGAGAGTAAAGTCATTAAAATTAGAGGCATTCAGAAAACGGGCAATATTGTAGGATATATAAGCCGAAGTGATATACCTGTGCTCAATAAAAGGTATCAAGAGATTTTTGAAAATTATTTCAATAGAGAAAGAGTTATCAATTGTGTTTTAGGTTATGAAAAACTATTAATAACCTCTGGTTCCAAAGAAGAGGTACTACACAACCTTATAACCCAAGTTATGCCTTTCATTGGATTTGAGAGGAGGATATCCTTCTATTACATACCAACAAATGTCTTAGAAAAAGCTTTTCCGGAAGCGCTCCCTCTAATTGAAAGCGTTTCCACAACGATTATTAAACTGGATAAAGCTGGGAAAAATATCTTATTCTCAATTGTCAAATCGATAGACAATGAGCTTGATGGTATAGAGATCAGGATTTAGTCTATTTTCCGTTTTATATCTCTTTAAAATGTAATAACGAAATTTTGAGTACTTTAACACTAACACAATCCTTGATGGATAAACTTTTAACCACTGAATATGCTTTAAAACCTGAAAGTCTCACCTTTTAAGGTGAGAAGGAGGCCAAGATGGTGAAACTCCACATAGGCATCGACGATACAGACTCTCCAGAGGGCATGTGCACCACATATTTGGGAGCCTTATTATATAGAGAGATCTCCAAGATAGCGGAGCCTTTAGACCTACCAAAATTGATTAGGTTAAACCCCAATGTACCTTATAAAACCCGTGGGAACGGGGCCGTTGCAATGAGTTTTGATGCCAAGGAGGAAGATATACCCAAAATAAAAAACCTCGTGTTGGGAATAGTAAAAGAACTTTCAGACTTTTCTCATCGGAACACTAACCCAGGTGTTGTTTTTATTGAAGGTGACATTCCTGAAAAGCTAGAAAGATTTGCATATCAGGCTATTTGGGAGCATCTAGATATAACGGACGCTGAAAATATTGCAGAAGAGCTAAATGCTGAAATTCATAAATTCAGGTTAGGACGAGGGATAATAGGAGCATTGGCAGCTGTTGGCCATCCACTCAAAGTCTTTACTTATGAACTCCTTGCTTATCGGACAAGAGAGTTTTGGGGAACTGGCAGAAAAGTGAATAAAGAAAGTGTCTTTGCAGTAGATCATCTTACATATCCATTTACCTATGACAACGTTGACTTATCCAAGGGCAGTGTCTTAATAACCCCTCATGGTAAAGACCCCGTGTTGGTTGGAATTAGAGGAATAGATAAAAACAAAGTTATGTGGGCCTTTGAAAATATTATTTTTGAAGAACCTATTGATTTCTTCCAGATTTACAAAACTAACCAAAACACAGATGATCATCTAAGATTCAAAAAAATTGCGGAGTTAAAACCCTTAGAGAGTGCTATAGTGAGAGGAAAAGTGATAAAAAAATACTGGGAAAAAGGACGCCATGTATTTTTTGAGATAAGTGATGAAACTGGAAAGTTGAGAGTAGCAGCCTTTGAGCCTACGAAAGGGTTTAGAAAGTACGTAAGAATGCTCATTGAGGGAGATGAAATAATCGCTGCTGGTGGAGTAAAAGAATTCAATGGTGTGTTAACCCTCAACCTCGAAAAGTTTTACCCTATAAAGCTAGCTGAAAAAATAACATATGAAAAACCAAAATGTCCAAAATGTAAAGGCACTATGAAGAGTAAAGGAGAGTATCTAAAGTGCAAAAAGTGTGGATACAAAATGAAAAAAGTCTTAATCCCCAAAAGAATTCCACGAGACCTTAAAAGAAAGATCTATGAAGTACCTCCAGATGCTCGAAAGCATCTCTCTCGACCATTGACCCTCCCAATGGCAGAGGACAAGATCTTAGACGTGTTAAAATTAAAAAAAGTAGTTTAAGACTCCTCAGTTTTCTCTTTTTCTTCTATGTAAGCTATGACATTGTCAACTATCTGAGGGGCCATGCCAATATAGTTTTCAGGCTTTAATGATGCTAAGTCATCATCTGTTAAATATTCTCTTGCTTCTTTGCTTTCAGACAACACTTCCAATAGATCCCTATTTTCCTCAAACGCCTTCATTGCAAGCCTCCTTACAAGTTCATGAGCCTCCTGCCTTCCCATACCTTTCTCAGTAAGCTTTAACATTAATGGTTCAGCCATTATTAAGTTCTTTGTAAGGTAAAGGTTCTTCTTTATGTTCTCTGGGAAAAATTCCAGACCCAAAAGCACTTTCTTCATGTTTTTAAGCATCTCATCTAGAAGCACAAATGTCTCTGGAAGTATTACCCGTTCGACGGAAGAATTTGTAAGGTCCCGCTCATGCCATAGCGGGTTATTTAAAAGTGCTGGAATAACATTTGAATAGATAACTCTCGCGAGCCCACTAATTTTCTCACTTCTTATTGGATTCCTCTTATGGGGCATTGTGGAAGAACCTACTTGTTTTTTTCCAAATGGCTCACTAATCTCTAAAATTTCAGTTCTCTGAAGATTCCTTATCTCAAGAGCAATTTTATCAAGAGTAGATGCTATAATGGCCAAAATACTCATAAGTTCTGCATACACATCTCTCTGAATTATTTGATTGCTTATTAGAGCAGATTTGAGACCAAGATCTTTCATCACTAATTCCTGCATTTTTAACCCTATTTCGCCAAAAGACGCCATTGTTCCGACAGCACCACTCATTTGTCCAACTAGAATTCTCTTTTTTGCTTCTTCAATTCTCTCTATATGTCTTTGTATTTCATCAAGCCATATTGCAAATTTCATTCCATATGTCGTTGGAACTGCATGCTGGCCGTGAGTTCTTCCTATGCACACGGTATACTTATGCTCTTTCGCAAGACTCTTCAAAATTGTTCTCAACTCTTTTAAATCATTTAGGACAATCTCCAAAGACTCTTTAATTAGGAGAGCATTTGCAGTATCTATTATGTCATTGGAAGTGGCCCCAAGATGTATGTATTTCCCATGTTCTCCACAAACTTCGCTCAGAGCCTTAACTACGGCCATTATATCGTGATGTATCTCCTCCTCAATCTCCTGAACCCTTTTAACCCTCACCCACTTGGTATTAGCCCTTTCGCTGATTATTTTTGCACTTTCTTCAGGAATGTTGCCTAGTTGTGCATGAGCCCTAGCTAAAGCAGCCTCAACATCAAGAAGTTTTTGTAGTTTATTTTCTTCCTCCCAAATACGTTTCATTTCCTCGCTACCATACCTATAATCGATTGGATGAATGGCCATAATATCACCGATTTCTTGTTATAATTCAACTTAAAAAGATTTTCCAATTCACACAAGAATGTCAAAATCAAAACTAAACTTTCCAGGTTTTAGAGTGTAATTGGAAACTCTGAAATTTAACCGAAAAGTATTTAACCATATATCCAAAGTTTGCTATTGACAAAATTTTCGGAGGGTGTCAAAAATGGCAGAGGAACATGTTGTCTTCATAGGAAAGAAGCCTGTTATGAACTAT
>QMUF01000151.1 GCA_003663525.1 Thermococci archaeon
GATGAGCACCTTGAGCTTTCTCAATACAATCTCTGGATTTTCTCCGAATATCAAAATCATTGGCTCTTTGCCCCAGTCTCCGAGGTGATATATTATATCTGGCTTGTCATTTATTCTCTCAATCGCAGTTTTTATTCCCCAAGGAATCGTACCACCTTCTTTAGCTTTTATTTTTTCTGGCTCTTTTCTTCTGTCGTAGAAGGACACTTTGAATCCAAAGTTTTGAGCCTTTTTAACTAATTTTTCGCTGTATTTTAGGTTTAACACACTTCTCACTTCTGGGAAGATCTCCATGTATGTTAACACTGCTCTTGCTAGGTGATCGGAAGCCCCAAATTCCACCCATCCTACAGGTTTTATCGTATTTCCAAATTTGACTATCCTTCCTTTTACTCCAGCAACATCATCTTTACTCCTTGCATAAAGTTTAGATAAAGCGTAAACGAAGTTCATTCCCACTTCTGGTGCGTGTTCATAAAGATTATCTATTGACATGAGCTCCTTTAAGGCATTACCTAAACTTTCATAGACTCTCCACTTTTCAGCTGGAATTTCTATCCAGGCGTTCTGATTAACTGGGCAATGACCATGGCCGATTCTTGCTCCATAGTAAATTCCCATCGTTATGAATTCCTTTGCTACCCTAACGGCCTCTTCGAGTTCTTTTCCCTTAGCTAGGTTCGCCGCTATCGCTGCAGAAAAAGAGCATCCGGTACCGTGGGTGCAGCCTTTTACAAAAGGTGCCCTATACTCCCTAAACTTTCCGTTAAAATATAACACATCCACGGCCTCCCTTAGGCTGAGGTGTCCTCCCTTTACTATTACTCCTTTAGCGCCTAGTTCCTCAACTATGATTTTCGCAGCTTTTTTGGCGTCTTCAAGGCTTTCAATTTTCATTCCACTTAATTTCTCAGCTTCTGATCTGTTAGGTGTCACAAGTGTTGCTAAAGGGATTATCTCTTTAATCAAGATATCCATCGCGTCTTCCCTTAGCAGAGGAGCCCCACTTTTGGCTATCATAACTGGATCAACCACAAGAGGAAAGTCATATTTCTTTACGGTCTTTGCCACAGCTTTGATTATTTTGGCATTACTCAACATTCCAGTCTTTGCAGCATCCACTCCAATATCTTCCACAACAACTACTATCTGTTTTCCACCAACCTCTGGAGAGTCGTCATAAATGGCCCTAACCTCTTGGGTGTTTTGTGCTGTTAAAGAGGTTATTGCGACCAGTCCGTGAACCCCAAAAGCGGAGAAGGTCTTTAAATCTGCCTCTATCCCAGCTCCGCCCCCACTATCGCTCCCGGCAATAGTTAAAGCTTTCCTAATCACTCTATCACCTCCATCTTTCTTAGAGCTTTGAGAATCAAGAAGCCAAGAGTTGTTCCAACAAGAGTGCTAGGAGCAAAAGCTACCCAAAACCACATAACTCCTTTGTGAATGTTTATCAAGGGACCAAAAAGGAGGGAACTTAAAGCCCCTCCTATAAAAATCGTAGCCAATGGTTCGCTAAATGCTGCCCAGTCATTTTTTACTATTTTATACATTAGACCAACTGTAAACGCTCCAGGAATTCCACCAGGGATTGAGAATATGGTGCCCACTCCTAGGGATATTCTCAGGATCCCTATAAAAAAGGCTGTTAAAGATGCCCACCAAGGGCCAAGGAGGGTTCCGGTTATCACGTTTATAAGGTGCTGGAAGGGAGCAACTTTTGCTGGTCCAACTGGGAATGAAATTGTGCCAAGGATGACCCCCAATGCTGTGAAAATGCCCACGTGAGCAAGTTTTTGTGTGTTTGTTTCAACTTTCACCTGATAACCTCCTCTATAATTTTTTTCATTTCTTCTGTAGCCTTTTTTACATCTTCTGCTCCCATTATGGCAGAAATTATTGCGATTCCATCTACACCAGTCTTAAGGACATCTCTAGCGTTTTTGTGATTTATTCCCCCTATTGCTACCACTGGAATTTTCACGGATTTAACTATTTTTCTAAGTCCTTCCACTCCAATAACCCTCACACCTGCTTTTGTTGGTGTGGGAAAAACTGAACCTGCCCCTAGGTAATCGGCTCTCTCTTTTTCTGCCTGTAATGCCTCTTCTAAACTGTAAACAGAAGCACCAATGATTAGATTTGGTGCTATTTCCCTTGCAAGAGAGATAGGCATATCTTCTGAGCCTAATTGAACCCCATCTGCGTTCGTTACTAAAGCCACATCTAATCGATCATCCACAAAATAGAGGGCGTCGTATTCTTTTGTTAGCTCTCTAATCTTCTTGCCAATCTTTATCATCTCTCTTGTTGAGGCGTTTTTTATTCTCAGCTGGATTGAAGTTGCACCCCCCTCTAAGGCTTCTCTGACGCTTTTGATTTCTGGCTTTAGCCTTCTATCCGTTATCACGTACAGCTTGAGCTTTTCTCTAAGAGTCAACTTCCCTCACCTTGGCTCTTTCTTTTATTATCTCGCCGTCTATTCTGTAGAGCCAGTCGTAAAGCTTTACATGGAAGCTTCCTGGGTAAGGTGCTTCCTCTACCGCCTTTTCTGCCGCGATTTCAAATGTCACTAGTCCAGCAATGGTCGCTCTAAGCGGTTCTTCGACTGCCAAGAAAGCCCCTATTATGGAAGTTGCCATGCATCCAGTTCCCGTAACTCTCCCAAGCATTGGAGTTCCATTTGCTACTCCATAAACCCTTTTACCATCACCAACGTAATCCACTGGACCTGTAAGTGCCACGACTGTGTTAAACTCCCTGGCGGCTTCTTTAGCTATTGTTTTTGCAGTATTTTCATCATATGCTGCCGAATCAACTCCTCTTGTTTTCCCGTGTTCCCCAAGAAGAGCAGCAATTTCTCCAAAGTTGCCCCTGACAACGCTTATGCTTCCCAACTCCAGAAGCTTCAGGGATGTTTTAGTTCTCAGCTTCGTTGCCCCAGCTCCAACTGGGTCAAGGATGACGGGCTTCCTGAGCTCCTTGGCAACCTCAACGGCCTTAAGCATTGAGTATATTTTGTGCTCGTCAAGGGTTCCAATATTTATTACGAGCGCATCAGCTAAGCCAACCATCTCTTCGAGCTCCTCTATTGCGTGAGCCATAACAGGTGAGGCCCCTATAGCCAAGAAGGCATTTGCTGTGGTGTTCATGACAACGTAATTGGTTATGTTGTGTATTAGAGGCCTCTTTTTTCTGAGCTTTTCTAATGCCTCTCCAATCCATTCCACGTTCATATGGGCCACCTCTCTATTCTATAGGTCATATCCCAAAACATATATTCGTATTTGCTTGCCCTTTTGAAAACGCTCTCTAGCCTATGGAATTCAGCTTCACTGGCTTTATTCAGTAGCTCTTTCAGGTCCTCCACTAGCTCGATATATTCTTTGGAGAGATACACCTCAGCCCAGTTTACATAGAGAGAATTTTCGTTGCTTTTCAATAACTTTTCGTGATGTCTGGCTATCTCCATATAACTCCAGAAGCATGGCATGATGGTAGCGAGGCCTTCATAAGGAGTTCCTAAAAATGCCGTGAGATTCATGAAGTTCATGTATGCATAATTGGTAGGGCTGGGTTCCTCTTTAATTGCATCTTCGATTGTGAGTCCTAATTCTTCTAAGAGCCTTTCATAGTTGGCAAGTTCAGTGTTGGCTTCTTCTTGGGCCAGTTTTAGGACCTTTCTCATAAGATCAAAGTTGCTTTTAGAGGCAATTATCGTTAAAGTTCTCGTTAGTCCCACAAGATAGTTGTAGTCTTGGAGCACGTAGAATTTGAACTTTTCAATTGGCAATATACCTTGGTATAATTCGATTACAAAAGGATGGTTTAGTATTCTCTGCCAAATATAATCTGCTTTTTGTCTTAGAGCATCGCTAATCTTCATTTTTTCACCTTCCGAATGTGTAATAAAGAACGCTTACAAGGATGAATGTTGGAATGCTAGAGCCTAGTCTAAAGCCGAGTTCACTTAATAGTGGGATGTGAATTCCAAAAAGGCCTTCTATAGC
>QMUF01000152.1 GCA_003663525.1 Thermococci archaeon
GCTCTTCAAGAATTAAAAACCCCTTGTAAGCTTTCAAGAAAATTGGAGGCTCATATATCTTTTCTCCGATCTTTTTGGCCTCAAAATCCTCAGGTCCATCAATAGAGGAGTCCCATGTTAGTAACGGAGGTTTTACCAAAACTTCTTCTTTGCCTTCTATGATGACTTCATGAAGATCTTTATCAAGAAACCTCAACGTGATGTCTCCACTTTTCATATACCTTGGAAGCTTCACAGCCCCTTTAATAACCTCTCGCAGAACTTTAGGAAGAGGAATTTGCGCATGATTAACTACTAATGTGTCCTGCATGAGTTCAAGAACCTTTAACTTCTCATTGTACCTCTGGGGCAAGTCTAAATTGGTAAAATCAAGCACAATTGGCTCTTCTTTTAACTTCACATGTTTTTCCTTTTCTTTTATTGAGCGAATTTCAGCCAAAAAGTCTTTGCTAACAGATGTAATCTGGTAGATCTCAGATTTTCCCTGAAGATATAGTATCCCATTGGAAAGCAACTTAAGGCCTAACCGGCCAAGAAAAGAGGAAAGCTCACTTTCGGTTCTCGTGCTTATTATCTCCTTCCCCTTCACACTCTCGTAGCCTTTGTCAACAATAACAAAATCAGATGGATGGATCCCCTTTGCATAAAGAAAGTCCTCTAGCAGGGTTTTTGCCAATTCTGCAGTCTCTGCATACACCTTGATAAATTCAACTACATCATTCTTCCTAACTCCAATAAAAACAACACCATTGTATCTCTCTTTGGGTGTTAATAAATCAGTCTCCATGATATTTCTTAGGACCTTGTTTCTTATATTCTTTTTTAGATACTCATGAAACCTAAAGGCTCGCCAGTGTCAAGATTCACTATTTTTACCTCTCTTTTTCTTGTATCGAGAAATGCTACACTCTTTACACCGCTTACATACCCACAGACTTCACCTGGATTGAGAACTATGCTCCGTCCCCTTTCCCTAATTTCATACTTATGGGTATGGCCCCTAATAACAACATCATAAAGCTGACTCCTAGCAAATGCCTCTACTATTTTTTCATTTGTACCGTGAAGAACAACTATTCTAAGGCCATCAGCTTCTACTTCCAATATCTCATCCTCTACTCCTATCGTGTTTTTTAATCCCTCTTTCTCCCCATCATTGTTACCAAAAACACCTTTCAACGGTGCTTTAAGCTTTGAAAATTCCCTTCTTACAAACGGAGCAACGTAATCGCCTGCATGAATCACCAAATCCACATTTTCACTGTTAAAAAGCTCAATTGCCTTTGAAATTGCTGGTAGATTGTCGTGAGTATCACTCATTATTCCTATCAGCATATTATCACCTCTGATATACTTCAAGAAAAGAGGGTTTATATTTTTATTCATGGGGCTAAAGCTTAAGAAGTTCACAACTCCAATATTCTATTGCACAGTATGGGTGAGATAGCATGTTAATGGGAAGGGCTTTCATTCCAGTGAAGGTATTAAAGTCATTCAAAACATGGAAAACCGGAGATATGGTCTTATTAGAGGATTGGAAGGCTAAAGAGCTCTGGGAAAGTGGAATAGTAGAGATTATTGATGAAAGTGAAAAAATAATTAGTGAGCTTGATCAAGTAATTGCTGAAGAACGGGCCAACGAACCAATAATGCCCCTCCCCACTGGTCTTTATTCAAGAGCCGAGTTTTATATATATTACTTGGAGAACTACGTGAGGAACAAGGCGGAGATAGAGATAGACGTACTCAACGCTAAGATGACAAAACTCTCAAATCTTAAGAAGAAATATCAACATCTAAAGAAGCTCAGATTCAAAAAGATACTCAACGCAATAATGTTTCGCCCAGGAAGTTTAGAGATTTTAAACAGACTCGCACCTGAGGAAAAAAAGATTTATCTCCAGATTTCTCAAATAAGAAATGAATGGTTGGGTGAGAGCTAATGGATAGACAAGATATGATTGAACGGTTCGTAAAGTTTTTGAAAGAGTATACAGACGATGAAGGGAATAGGGTGTATTTGAATAAAATAAGGGATATTCTTACTGTCACCCCTAAAAGATCTATAACTATTAGCTGGGAGCACCTAAACGCCTTTGATCCAGAGGTAGCTGAAGAACTCACCACAACCCCAGAGGAAGTTATCTCAGCTGCCGAAGATGCCATTCAAATAGTTCTTCAAGAGGAATTTTTTAGAAAAGAACCATTTATGATTCATGCCCGCTTTTTTGAGCTGCCAAAAACATACCTTGTAAAAGAATTAGGGAGTGAGCATATAAATAGGCTCATCCAGGTGGAAGGGATAATAACAAGAATCACTGAGGTAAAGCCATTTGTTTCAAGAGCAGTTTATCTATGTAAAGACTGCGGCCATGAAATGGTTCGACTCCAAAAACCTTTTGCCAGCCTTATAAAGCCTAATAAATGCGAAAATTGTGGTAGTAGGAATTTGGAGCTGGATGTAGATAAAAGCACTTTTCTTAATTTCCAAAGTTTTAGACTTCAGGACAGACCCGAGAGCCTTAGAGGAGGTCAAATGCCACGTTTTGTTGATGTTATTCTTTTAGACGATCTTGTTGATATTGCACTCCCTGGAGATAGAGTTATTATCACTGGAGTTCTGAGAGTCGTTCTTGAACAGAAAGATAAGCGACCAATATTTAGGAAGATAATTGAGGCCAATTATATAGAACAGTTAAGCAAAGAAATAGAAGAGCTTGAAATAACTCCCGAAGATGAACAAAAAATCAAGGAACTGGCAAAAAGAAAAGATGTTGTAGATGTTATAGTGGAATCCATTGCACCTGCAATATATGGAATGAAAAAAGAAAAACTTGGCATTGCTCTCGCTTTATTTGGGGGCCGGGCTCAACAGCTCCCTGATGGCACTAGGTTGAGAGGAGAAAGTCATATTTTGCTTGTAGGAGATCCTGGAGTAGCTAAGTGTGTCAAATATGACACCAATGTTCTATTAGCTGATGGGAGTATTGGAAAAATCGGCAAAATAGTGGAAGAAGCCATCAAAAGAGCAGAAGAAAAGGGCACTCTTGGGAAAGTAGATGACGGATTCTATGCACCAATCAATCTGTCAATTTTCGCTTTAGATGCTAGAACTCTAAAGGTTACAAAAGCTAGAGCAAACATTGCATGGAAACGAAAAACACCGGAAAAGATGTTTATAGTTAAAACTAAAACAGGAAAAGAAATAAAAGTTACACCAACCCATCCCTTCTTTACGTTTGAAAACGGAGAATTCAAAACAAGAAGGGCTAAGGATCTAACTGCTGGGGATTTAATTGCAGTCCCAAGGCAGATTCATCACTTTAGAGAAGAGCAACCTTTGAATATTGATGTTTTGCCATATCTAGGGAATGTTCTGCGAGAGGTAAGAAAAGTCTTGGGGCTTTCTCAATTTGAAGTTGGTATAAATCCCTCAACTTACCTCCACTATGAGAGAAACGAGGGGAGACCCACCAGAGGGCACCTTATGAAAATAGTTGAAACATTCGAAAGAGTGGCGATTAGCGAAAAAATTGATGAAGCCATTAGAAGAAAAATAGAGCTCTTAAAACTTCTTGCAGATTCAGACATCTTTTGGGATGAGATTGATGAGATCAACGTTTATACACCAAAAGATGAATGGGTTTACGACCTTCAAGTTCCAGAGCATCACAACTTCATAGCTAACGATATTTTTGTCCACAACAGCCAGCTACTCCGCTATGTATCGAATTTAGCACCAAGAGCCATTTACACAAGTGGTAAGAGTAGCTCAGCTGCAGGTTTGTGTGTTGCACCTGAAAGCATAATTGAAACAAATCTAGGCAGTTTTAAGATCGGAAACCTTGTAGAAAAGGTAATTCCCCATAAAGTCAAAGAATATGGGAGCATAGATGCCGAAAAACTTGGACTTGCAGTGAAAACTCAGGACGGATATCAAAAA
>QMUF01000153.1 GCA_003663525.1 Thermococci archaeon
CGTTTCGTTTTTTGTTATTTGGTATGCTTTTGCGTATAATCCTGCACCCATTCCTTGAGCATAACCTGAAACCCATGGAATTGAGGAATTCTCAAAATGGAAATAATTCAAAAACAAAGCATAGTCCTTGCTGTTGTAGTTTCCGAAATATATGAATTCTTGGAGATTGTTTAGAAATTGTAATGCTATTTCATAATTTCCTCGTTTGAAGTATATTTCGGCCCAATGGATAGCACTCACAGGATAATAGCTTAAACCCCTACCTCTATAATATAAGAAGGGCAATGATGTATTAAGGGCTCCTTTAATTCTTATAGGGGAATAATAAGGAGTATTGTCAGAAAATATCACTACGGAAAAGTCTTTCTGGGGAGATGAATATCTGGAATAATATTCATTATTGCCTTTTAAAGTTAAATTAAATGCCTTTATATCAGGCATGCTGAGACCTTTCCACTTTGCGAGTTCTCCAAAGGCCCTTATCGCATAGAAAGAATCTCTGTATGAGCGAAGATATGTGAGGTTGCCTGTTTCGGAATATTTGCTTAGGAATTCTTCTCTAATCTTTTTATTTATTTTGAGTTCTTCTTTGATTTTATTTGGTACCTCTCCATATACTCTTTGGATTTCTTTTACTAGGGCTTCTTCGGAGGACATAAACACGTCATCCGGGATTTTTTCCCCTATTATACCGGACTTCTCAGTTTCAGCTTTAATTCTAAGAGTTTCATCTTCGTAGTAGAGTTCTAGCGTTATCAGTATTTTTTCTCCATGTGGAAATTTGAGGTTAATCAGGTCTCTAGCACTCACTTTCTTTCCATACCAGTCCTTACCATTGACATTTACAACAAATGTTACTTCTACTTCTCCATTAGTCTTACTAGCGTATCCGACAAAATTTGGTTTGTTGAAGTCGTTTATAGTCTTGTTCCCAATTTTCACCTGAATCTCTGAAAGGTCAAAAGCAGCGCTTTTTTCATCTATTTGAACATAGATCCCGACTTTGGAATCTGTAGGGGAGGATGAGATAGAATCTTCAACTGTAATACACCCAAGTGAAAGACTCACCAAAATAAGAACTCCTATTGTTTTAATTAACTTCATATCTCCTCACAATAATTTAAAAGAAGGTGAGAATATAAATTTTTCCAGCAAAAATTTATAACTGAGTTTTAAAAATAAATATTTGGTGATTAATGTGAAAACCCCCTGTGAGTTTTGGGCGGAAGAAGTGATGCCAAATTTAAGGGCTGATATAGCCCGTATTTTGTATTCTAGAGGATTAACTCAGGCGAAAATAGCAGAATATTTGGGCATCACACAAGCGATGGTTAGTAAATATCTAACTGGAAAATATAAACGGCTTGGGGGAGATCTTAGTAAGGAAATTCAAATAGTTGCCCAAGAGGTAGCCGGCCTTATTCTTTATGGTGCAAAAAAAGAGGATATAATACGGTTTTTGAACAAGAAGTTCTTTGAAATGCTCAGAAGTGGGATTTTATGTAGGGGTTATTTAGAGTATATTGAAAGTGATGATGAATCGCTTTGCAGTGCCTTCTTTAGTGGAGAAGCATCCCGTACACAAATTCTGGAAGAGTTGAATTTGGCTTTAGGAGGGCTCCTTAGAGATAAAGGGTTTCTACAGCTTATCCCAGAGATTAGAAGTAATTTTGCCTATTCTCTTCCAGATCCAAAAGAAAAGGACGACATAGCAGCTGTTCCAGGGAGAATAACCCACGTAAAAGATAAAGCTTATGCATTACCTCCAGAATTTGGTGCTAGTGAACACATGGCAGGAGTTTTAATAACACTCTCTAATGTATTTCCTGATGTCAGGAGCGTCTTGAATATAAAATACGATGAGAATATATTTAGAGCTCTAAAAAATGCCGGTTTCAAATTCGGAGTTATAGAAAAAAGTGAAAGAAGTGAAGATGAAACTGTTAGGCTTATTGTAGAGGAATTTAAAAAGAAAGGCCCATTAGATGCCGTTGTTGACAGAGGAGGCTTTGGAATAGAGCCTTGTGTATATATATTCGGAAAAAACCCAATAGAAGTCGTTGAAAAAGTCAAAAAGTTGGAGAGCTTTCTATGAGGAAGGTGACTCTTTTATATCTTATACTCTTAACTTATGCGAACCTTTCCCCAAAGGTGCCCTCTGCAGGAGTGGCTGGAGGAGACAAGATTGCTCATTTTTTGGAATTCCTCATTCTTGGCCTTGTAAGTAGAGATAAATCATATATGATTTTCCCTGTACTCTTTGAGACCTTACAACTTTTTGTTCCAGGAAGAAGTTTCTCATTTCTTGATATGAGCGCAAATCTAATAGGGTTTGGTGTTGGATACCTTCTCTGGAGGTGGTGGAATGAAAGTGCTGACAGAAGAGCTTAGGTTTTCTACAAGGGGAGAAATTGACTTAGTTGATATAACGAGGGATATAGAGGAGATCGTGGAAAAAAGCGAGATAAAAAATGGGCAGGTTTTAGTATTTGTCCCTGGTGCCACTGGAGCAATAGTCACAATAGAACATGAAAATGGTCTTTTAGAAGATTTTAAAAGAGTTCTAAGGAAACTCGTGCCAAGAGGGGCAGGATATAAACACGATATTATTGATAACAATGCTCACTCTCACCTCAGGGTTAGTCTTTTGGGCTCTTCGGTTGTACTCCCAATTGTTGAAGGTAAAGTTGTTAGGGGGATATGGCAGCAGATATTCTTTGTGGAACTTGATGTAAGGCCGAGAAGGAGAAGATTAGTAGTGCAAATAATGGGCGATTAGATTCTCAAGACCATAAAGTCTCTCCCGACTATCCCGTTTTCTCCAACTTTCTCCTCTAATTCTTCGTGAGCATAGTTTGAGTGGCTTATGTGGACAAAGAGGGTTTTATTTGCCTCTACCTTCTGGGCAAATTTGATAGCATCTTCGACTCCAAGATGGGTTTTGGGAATTGAATACTTCTGCGTCATCTCGGAGACCAGCAAATCAGCTCCTTGGATTTCTTCTAACAGTTCATGATTTCTTAAGATTTCCGGCCCAGTATCTCCTGTTATAGCAATTCTCTTTCCTTTTACCTCTAAAATAAATCCTCCTGCTACATTACCTGGCTGATGAACTACGGGGAAGTGCTTTACTTTAAATTTCCCGAAATCATACCACCTATTGAACTCAAGTGAGGCATACTCCCATTCCCTGATCCCTAGGAACGTCTCCTGTAAATGTTTTGCAAGATCGAGGGTCTTCTCATGAGAATAGAAGCGTATCTTTTTGAACACCTGCAACTCGGGAAGCCCACCTATATGGTCAAAGTGAGGATGAGTTATAAAAACATTCTCAATTCGTTCGTTTAAATAACTCATGTGATAATATAAATCCGGAGAAGGATCTATTAAGACATTTATCTGGGGGATATACATAGAGAATCTTGTTCTTCTGTATTGAGGAAACCTTCTTGCTCTTGAACAGTTTTCACACTCACACAATACTTTAGGCGTTCCACTGTAGGATCCGGAACCGAGTAGAATGACTCTCATTTTCCTCCCTCCAGAATTTCCTTCCATATGGGATTATTGTGAACTATTATCCACCATTCTTTAAGCTCTCTTCTTTTTCTCTTCCAGTCTGGATGGAATTTCCCAACTAACTTCCAGAATCTTTTAGAGTGATTCATTTCTACAAGGTGGGCAACTTCATGGCTCACTAGGTAATCTATGAGTTGCGGTGGTAGAGCAAGCATTGCTAAATTGAAATTCAAGTTTCCTTTTGGGGAACAGCTTCCCCATCGTGTTTTTTGCTTTCTAATAAAGACTTTATTGACATTTATATTCAACTTTTTCGCTTTTTCTTGGATTAAAGGGGTTATTATCTCTCTAAGTCTTACTCTAAGTGTTGATTC
>QMUF01000154.1 GCA_003663525.1 Thermococci archaeon
AGGGGGAAGTTTGGAGAAGAAAGGAAAGAGGGTAATGGAAAAAGCTCAGGTAACAGGCGGCACCATTCTGCTTAAGGGAGCATACGATATAATAAGTGATGGCAAAGCATGGAAATACAACAAAACTGGAAACAAAGGCATGACCACTGGAGGAACCGGAGATGTGCTTGCGGGAATAGTTGGGGCTTTGCTTGCATTGGGCAATGAACCTTTAAGAGCAGCAAGCGTTGGTGCTTTTCTCAATGGCCTTGGGGGGGACATGGTAAAAGAGGAGATGGGAGAAAACTTCACGGCAATGCAGGTGGTTAAAAAGGTGCCTTTTGTTGTTAAGTGGATTTTGGAATTTTAATCTCCCAATCCTAGAAGCTCCCTTAATCTTCTTGCTTCTTCTTGTAATTTTGGAGAATTTATAAGTGTCAATAATGCCATTATTCTGATGAACTCAAGGCGGTTGATTTCGACACCTTCAAGCTTTTTGATGATATCTCTAGAAAGGCTCTCGAAGTTGCTTAGAAATTTCTTTATTAAATTTATGAACTCTTTTTTGTTTGATATTTCAAATCCAGCTTCGATGAATATTTTGTAAAGTCTTAATGCTTCATCAGTGTGTATTTTGTCCATTGCTACCAATGCATTGGCGTCATTTTCGTAGGGGGTTATTAGGAAAACTCTAGCACTTCGCCCATATAGTTTTTCGTTTCCCTCTTTTCCAATTACTTCAACAAACCCTGCCTCTTTAAGTAAGGTAACGTGTCTATGTATAGTCGATGGATCCTTGTTAAGTATCATACTAAGCTCGGAAGCTGTCATGGGGCGATCTCTAAGCAATGAGAGAATATCTACCCTGGTCTTTTCTGCTAATACTTTAATTTTTTTGGCGTCGGTAACTATAAGAACGTCCTTCATGATATCAAAATTCCTCTAATCTATCTTGGGGGGTTTCACTTTCTTCAATAATTTTCTTTCCAGCGGCCACCATATCTATGCTGTGCACGACCCCACCAAACTCCTCTATAGTTCTTACAATTTCTTCGTAGTTTAAGTTATCGCCAACAATGGTTATCTTCACGTTTTCTGTCTCTTTGTCAATTTCAACGAGGGTAATGTTTACCCCATCAACCCCTCTTAACTCGCTCAATCCTAGAGCTAATTCAGTTACCATGGGTTGATGGGGTTTGAGCACATCCAATACGAGAAGTCTAATTCCTTTCGCCATTTTTATCCCAATGGGTCTTAGAGATTATTCCTTTTTAAGGATTTCTCCAAGTTTTCTCAGGAGTTCTAGAGCCTCTTTATCTCTTCCTAACTCGGCCATGCTGAGCCAGTCAACAGCGTGGATAATGTCTTCATTTGAAAATTCTTTTAAAGCCTCTTCTTTTCCCTCTAATTCCTTTGAGATTTTTGTTGTGTATGAATGTTCTTTTTCAGTGATTTTATCCATAATGTTTAGGAGTTGTTCCTCATCAAATTTATAACCAAGGGCTTTGAAAATATCGAGCTTTGTCTTCAGTTTTGATCTTGCCAAATACCTTAATTCTTCATCTCCAAGGTAGAGGTTTATATAAAATACATCAGCAGTTCTTCCATAGTATTTTTCCACTAGATTTCCTTTCATTTCTGTTCTTTTTACTTCCACCAAGCTGACTTCTTTTAGTTTTTCAATGTGGTGATACACAGTTTGTGGTGTTTTTCCAAGTATGTCTGAAAGCTGGGAAATTGTCATCTCTCTGTTTCGTAATAACTTTAATATTTGTCTTCTTGTGTCTTCGAGCATGAGTTTTATAACCTCTGGATCCGTGATGACCTTAACCTTCTTTTTCATATTGCTCACCTATTTTAACGTTCTAATAAATTTTTAAGCGTTCGGGAATATAACCTTTTCCCTTGTTGACATTCATTATTTTTCAAACCTTGCCCTGAGGGGATCAGAAATTTCATTCTCTGGAAAATTTTATAAATGTAAAATCCCCACATCACACAGCAGGAGGGTACATCACTGTAAAGGGGTGAAAAAGCATGAATTTAGATTTTTTGTTCTATCCACAGAGTGTTGCTGTCATTGGGGCCTCAAATAAAGAGGGAAAAATCGGTAACGCGATAATGAAGAACCTCATAAATTTTGGATTTAAGGGAAAAATATACCCTGTTAATGTGAAAGAAGAGAAAATACTTGGAATTAAAGCTTATAAAAGTGTTCTGGAGATTCCAGAGAACGTTGATGTTGCAGTTATCTCTATTCCGGGAAAATTTGTTCCTCAGACACTTGAAGAGTGTGGCCAAAAAGGAGTAAAGGGAGTAGTTGTAATAAGTGCGGGCTTTAAGGAAGCTGGAAATGTGGAACTTGAGGAAAAGCTTCTTGAAGTAGCAAGAAAATGGAACATAAGAATTGTGGGGCCGAATTGTTTGGGAGTTACCAATATCGAAAATGGGTTTGACTGTACTTTTAATCCACCTGAGAGGCAAGCGAGGCCAGAATTCGGCGGCATTGCGTTCATGAGTCAAAGCGGCGCATTTGGAGCAGCAATCCTTGACTGGGCCGCCAGACACGAGGTTGGCATGAGCAAATTCATAAGCCTTGGAAACATGGCTGATCTAGATGAGAGCGATTTTATGGAGTATTTAAAGGATGATAAGGCTACCAGAGTTATAACTGCTTACCTTGAAGGAGTAAAAGATGGAAGAAAATTCTTAGAAGTTGCTAGAAATGCCACAAAGAAAAAACCCGTTGTAATTCTAAAAAGTGGAAGAACAGAAGCCGGAGCAAAAGCTGCGGCTTCTCACACAGGTTCTCTTGCAGGAAGTTATACTATTTATCAAGCTGCTTTTGAACAAACCGGTGTTCTTGAAGCTAGAAGTATGCGCCAGCTCTTTAACTATGCTAAAGCCTTGACCATGCAAAAACCAGCGAAAGGAGATAGAGTTGCAATAGTAACAAATGGTGGTGGAGCAGGAGTTATGATGAGCGATGGAGTTCTTGAAGTGGGGTTAAAAATGGCTGACCTCAGTGAAGAGACTAAAGAAAAGTTTGCAAAGGCGATAGTGGAGGGTAAGCTTCCAGCACACATGAGCTATAAGAATCCAATAGATATCATTGGAGATGCACCTTCAAGGAGGTATGAGGTTGCTATGCGCTATGCCCTTGAAGATGAGAACGTTGATGTTTTGGCTGTTATTGCACTTTTCCAAAGCCCGGCCTTGGATGAGGGTATTGTAGAGGCAGTCGGTAGAATGCAAGAATATGGAAAACCTGTTGTTTTCATAGCCCCTGGAGGAGCTTACCCAGAGAAGATGGCTAGAAGGATAGAGAAAACTGGAGTACCAGTTTTTGAAACTGTGGAAGATGGTGTCGATGCAGTGTATGCCCTTGTTAGATATGGGCAGTATATCAAAGAACTCAAAGAGTAGAGGATTCTGTTAACTTATTGTTGGTGAAATGAAAAAATAAAAATTATCGAGTTTGCGTCTCCGCTTCGTTAGAAACAAATTTTGTTAACTTAGATATAAGCTTTGCCCGTTTGGCAAGAATACTTCCTTAGCTTTATTTCTTCGATGAGCTTGCCTATCAACTCATATCGTTCATGTGGCGTAAGCTTTTTAATATACAAGTCCATAAAAAGTTGTATGAAATTTAATCTTATAAAATTTCGCTTTAACTCCAAATTGGAGGATTATACGAATAAAAAGTGCGTGAAATACGCGTTGTGCGACATGCCGTATAAAATAAAAAGGAGGGATAAAACATGCTTGGAGTGAGACCAAATGCACAAGCTAAAAATGTGTTTGAATTATTCGCAGGTAAAGTATTTAGAGTTCCGGATTATCAAAGAAATTATGCGTGGGAGAAGAAAAATTACGAGAAATTTTGAAGATGGAGGAAAAGAAATGAG
>QMUF01000155.1 GCA_003663525.1 Thermococci archaeon
GTAACTATTCACGGAGGAAATGCAAACGCAAAAGATGTTGAGAGCTTGTTAAAAGCGGAAAACTTTGAAGTAACAGTCATGGAAATTAAGAGCATTACCGGAGACACAAAAGTGGAAATAAGAGCATCTAACGATGTGGACGTACAAAGAATAACTGAACTCATAGAGTCAAAATATTCGGATGCCGAGATTTCATCGAAGGCATTTGGACCCAGTTTATCAAAAATGGCTCAAGAACAAAGTTTGAAAGCAGTTTCTCTAGCGTTTCTCGGAATGGCTGTCGTTGTATTTTTGTTCTTTAGAGTTCCTCTCCCATCGTTGACTGTAATCTTTTCAGCACTTTCCGATATGACAATAGCCCTCGCTCTAATGAGCATCTTTGGTTTGGAGCTAACTCAAGCAACAATCGCTGCTCTTTTAATGCTTATAGGTTATTCGGTAGACAGCAACATACTCCTTACCACCAAGCTTTTGAGGAGGAAGGAAGATACCGTTGAGGAAGCTTATTTCTCAGCGGTCTCTACAGGCTTCACTATGAGTACCACCACATTGGGAGCTTTAGCTTCACTATGGGTAATCTCCCAGGCAGAAGTTATAGATATGATAGCCACTGTATTGATTTTTGGATTACTAGCTGACTTCATGAACACATGGATACTCAATGCAGGAGTGCTAAGATGGTACATGCAAAGGGGTGAGAGGAAATGAATCTAAAGAAGCTTCTCCTTAACGGTAGGGTGCTTTTGCTCATACTCGTTATTGTTTTGTCAATTTTAACAATAATTGCTCAAGGGATAACCTACGGTTTGGACATAAGTGGAGGCGTTGAAATAACTGTGCAGCTTGAGAAGCATGATAACTCAACCAATAAATCAACCATAGAGGATGTTAGAACATCCCTTGAGAAAAGATTGAACACCCTTGGAGTCAAGGATATTACGTTGGAACCATGGGGAGAGCAAATAATAAAAGTAAGGGTTGCTAATGTCACAGAGGAGGAAGCAAATAGCATTATAGACACCATAACCCGCCAAGGTGTTTTCTATGCTGAATTCAATGGTGTTATATTTGCAACTGGAGCCGACATAAAGAGAGTAGATCAGGTAAGCTATGAACCGAGAAAAGGGGCTTGGATTGTTCCATTTTCAATATCTAAAGAAGCTGCGGAAAAGTTTGCACAGTTAGCCTTGGGAAAAGTGGGCTATCCTGTAGATATCTTTCTTGATCCTCCGGTAAGTTCAACTCTGATAGTTTCACAGGAGATATATGAAGACATGAACTCAATTAAATTTCAGGGTGTGTCCGATGCCAAACCTTTACCTCAAAGACTTAAGGAAGCCTTTAACATTGATGTTATTCCCTACACAAATCAAAGTGCTGAGGAAATAAAAAAGCTTGCCCAGGGGAAAGAAAAAGTCATCCTGGTTGGGGTTGGTGGAGAGCTTGAATCAAGCTTGAAGAACTTGGGAATAGAAGTTGAAAAGAGAGAATCAAGAGCTGGAGAGGCCACAGATGAATTTATTAGAAGGATATTGGGTCTTTATGGTCCTTTCTGGCTTGAAAAAGGACTTACGACTGGTGAGCCTAAAACTGAATTAGCGATTTCAATTGAAGGTTCTAAAGAAGACATTGCAGCAATGAGAGAAGCTCAGGTTGTTTCAGTGGTTTTGAGAAGTGGATCACTTCCGGTAAAAGTCTTTGTAGAGGGTGTTAACTACATTCCTCCTACCCTGGGAGAGCAGTTTAGAAAACAGGTGGTGCAAGCGGGAATAGTGGCTTTGCTGGTAGTTGGTTTAATAGTCTATCTCCACTACAGAAAGGCGGAGATAGCTATTCCTGTAGTTCTGACAAGTTTAAGTGAGGTCATTGCAATTTTAGGAGTCGCGGCATTGATAAGATGGGATCTCAATCTAGCAAGTATAGCGGGTATAATAGTAGCTATAGGTACTGGAGTCGATCAGCAAATAGTCATAACAGACGAGCTCTTGGGTGGAAGGAAGAAAGAAAAAATCACAAAGAGAAGCGGTATCTTAAAGAGAATGGGTAGGGCATTCTTTGTTATTTGGGTATCAGCAACTACCACAATAGTTGCAATGACCTTTCTGTTCAGGTTCTTCATAGGAGCTCTGAGAGGATTTGCATTTACTACAATACTTGGTGTGCTAATTGGGATTTTAATAACAAGGCCTGCATATGCTGAAATTGCAAAAGTACTCCTCAGTGAGAAGAGGTGAAGTGGATGTTTGTTGTGATAATGGGCGCTGGAAGAGTTGGTTATCTCGTGGCCAAGATGCTGGAAAATGAAGGTCACGATGTCACAATAATTGATATAGACAAGGAAAGAGCTAAGGAGCTTTCCTTCCTTGTCAATGGCCTTGTTATCGAGGGAGATGCAACGGATCAAAAAACATTGGAAGAAGCTAATATAAAGCAGGCAGATACATTTGCTGCTTTAACTGGGAGGGATGATGCTAATATTTTGGCATGTATCCTTGCAAAGCATCTAAATCCTACTATAAAAACCATTCTCAGAATAAGCAAGCCCAAAAATAAAGAGGTTTTTGAAAGGGTTGAAGACCTAAAGAAGTATTTTGATGTGGTAATCAGCCCAGAAGAGATTGCTGCTAATTATATATTTAGAAGCATAACTACACCAGGGTTTGATAGAGTTTTATTCCCGAGAGAGGGTGCAGAGATTGTGAAATTCCAACTAAGTGATGACAGTGAAATTTCAGAAAAACTAGTAAAAGAACTTAGTTTACCCAAGGATTCTCTTATAGTAGCAATATACGACGATAAAGGCAACTTAGTAATACCCTCAGGGGATACAAAGTTACCGAAGAAAGGAGAAGTTGTAGTTTTTGCAAAGAATGCATCATTAAAAGACGTTAAAAGCGTGTTTGAGCGAAAGAAGAATAATGGGGAGCGAACTTGAATAATGTTCAATACTTACTATGAAACTTTATTTTTGTTTTATCATTTATGCAAAAACTTTCATCTTTTCTGTTCTTATTTGTGCACTTTTGAGCATAAATTATTTAAGGCATTCACTTAACACTCCATTGAAACTGTTACTTTCACTAAATTCATTGGAGGGCTTTTCATGGAGATTATCATTAAAGAGATTGTGAAAGCTGAGAAAAAAGCGGAAGAAAGGATTGAAAAGGCCAAAGGGGAGGCAAAAGCAATACTTGAACACGCAAGGAAAGAGGCCAAGCAAATTGAAGAGGAAATAATAAATGAGGCCCAAAATCAGGCAAACTCATTAATAGAGGAAAAAAAGAGGGAGGGAAAGATTGAGGCAGAAAAGATTGTAAGAGAAGGAGAAAAAGAAATTGAGGAAATAAAACTCAAGGCAGAACAAAATTTTGAAAATGCTATTAACGAAGCGATAAAACTCATTAGAGGGAGATGATGTATGTTCAAGCCTGAAGAAATGGTAAAAATTGAGGTATTAACCTTAAATCGTTATAAAGACTCTCTTCTTACCTATCTACATGAGCAAGGGGTTTTAGAAATCAGAGAGATAGATGTAAGTCTAGCTCAAAAAGATGCCCCTAATGAGTTTTATAGGAAAGCAACCTCTTATAGTATTGGACTTTCCAGATTAATTGACTTTTTAGGGAATTATAAGGAAAAGGACGAAACTGGTATTAAGGCATTTATTTTTCCAAGATTAAAGCAGAAGAAAAGGTATGAATACAGAGGGATAGAAGACCTAATAAAAGAAATAGAAGCTTTTCTGGATAAAGTTGAGCCCCAAATTAAGGAAGTGGAAGGCAAGATAACCAATTTAACTTCGGAAATAGAAAGAACAAAGACTGAAATAGCCATTTTAGAGCTATTAACTGCTTTAGATTTGGAAGTAGAGTATCTCA
>QMUF01000156.1 GCA_003663525.1 Thermococci archaeon
AAATTCAAGAAAAATTTTTCGAAAAGTAGTTAAATTTTCCGAAAGATTTATATACTCTCTCCCACCCTTTATATTTGGTGATGCTTATTAAGGAGAATTCAAATACAGATACTGGACTCGACTCTAAGGGAAGGAGAACAATCACCAGAGGTTAACTTTAGTCCAGAGCAGAGATTAGGGATAGCCATAGCTTTAGATGATTTTGGTGTTGATTTTATAGAAGTAGGACACCCAGCAGTAAGTGAAGATGTCTTGGAAGGAATAAGACTAATTTCAGAGCAAGGTTTAAGGGCAAACCTCTTAGCGCACTCAAGAGCATTAAGAAAAGACATCGATTTAATTTTGGATTTAAATGTGGATTGGATTGGCATCTTCTTCTGCTTCTCAAACGCATGTCTCCAAAGGAGATTTGGCATAACTCTCAAGAGGGCTTTGGAAAGAGTTGAAAATGCCATACTATACGCCAAGGATCATGGATTGAAGGTGCGCTTTACTCCTGAAGACACTACAAGAACAGAATGGGAAAACCTTGAAATGGTTTTAAACCTTGCAAGAGAGCTTAAAGTCGACAGAGTAAGCATAGCAGACACAACTGGATCAGCACATCCATTATATTTCTACCAGCTAACTAAAAGAGTCGTAAGCTTTGGCATTCCAACCAATGTGCACTGTCACAATGACCTGGGCTTGGCTTTAGCAAACGCAATAATGGGAATTGAAGCTGGAGCAAGATTAGTGGATGCAACTATAAATGGCATAGGAGAAAGAGTTGGAATAGTTGATTTAGCCCAAATTTCAACTCTCTTGACTTATCATTATGGGATTGGAAAATACAAATTAGAGAGCCTCTATGGACTGAGCAAACTGATAGAACAGATGACGGGAATAAAAACCCAAAGACATTACCCAATAGTTGGAGAAAATGCATTTGTTCACAAGGCTGGCTTACACGTTTCGGCTGTGATAAAAGATCCAAGCTTTTACGAATTTTTGCCAGCAGAAGCTTTTGGACGAGAGAGAACCATCTATTTAGACAAATATGCAGGAAGGGATTCAATACGCTTTTACTTAGAAAGAATGGGAATTAGGGATGACAGAATCGCTGAGAGATTACTTAGCATTGTAAAAAGCTCTCAAGAAGTTTTTACACCTGAGAGGCTTCTTGAAGAGGCAAGGAGGTTCTTAAGATGACGATTATTGAAGAAATTCTAAGGGCAAAAACAGGAGAAGCAATAATCAGGAATGTTGATTTAATTTATGCCCACGATGGAACAATGCCCCTAATCATAGAAGCATTTAGAAGGACTTTTACACGAGTAAGGAATCCAGAGAGGGTTTTCATATTCTTTGACCATGTTTACCCAGCTCCAACTGTTAAAGTGGCAAATCTCCAGAGAGAGATTAGAGAATTTGCAAGAGAGCAGGGAATTAAAATCTTTGAGGGTTATGGAATATCACATCAAGTTGTTCCAGAAGAAGGACTTTTGGATGGAGCAAAAATAATAGTTGGAGCTGATTCCCATACACCAACCTTAGGAGCATTTGGGGTCTTTGCCGTAGGAATGGGAGCAACTGATACAGCTATAGCGTTAGGGTTGGGTAAAACCTGGCTTAAAGTCCCGGAAAGCGTTAGAGTGAATCTTGAAGGAAGGCTGAGCAAAAATGTAATGGCAATGGATTTGATGCTACACTTAATTAACTTACTGAGAGACTTTGACATGAATTATAAAGCCTTAGAGTTCTTTGGAAACCTTGATTTTCCAATTGATGAAAAAATGACGATAGCAAATTTCAGCATTGAAACAAATGCAAAAACTGCCCTTTTAGACAATGGAATCTTTGAAGGCGATGAAAGTTATGTGAGAGAAATCACAATAGAGCTTGGTGAGGTTGAGCCCTTAGTGGCTCTGCCGCATCATCCAAGCAACGTTGAAAGAGCTGAGGGAATTATTCAAAAAATTGACCAAGTCTTCATAGGTTCATGCACAAACGGGAGACTTGAACACTTTAGAAGAGTAGCGGAGATTCTTGAAGGCGAAAAAGTTAGTGTTAGAACGTTTATTGGACCTGCATCAAGAAGAATTTACTTCCAAATGATTGAGGAAGGCATAGCCCAAATATTAAGTGACGCTGGTGCGGTTATTTTGCCCCCAGGGTGTGGCCCTTGCTTAGGAAGACACATGGGAGTAGCCGGAGATGGAGAAGTAATCTTAAGCACGACCAATAGAAACTTCAAAGGAAGAATGGGTTCTCCAAACGCTGAAATTTACCTTGCTAGCCCTGTTACTGCAGCCCTGAGTGCAATTTATGGAGAGATAACGAATCCGGAGGATGCATTATGAGAGTATGGAGATTTGGAGATGACATTTCAACTGACGCAATAACTCCTGGGAGATATAATTTAACAAAAGATCCGCAAGAGCTTGCAAAAATAGCATTCATAGAGGTTAGACCGGAGTTCTCAAGGGAGGTGAAGAAGGGAGATGTTATTGTAGGTGGAAAAAACTTTGGGATAGGCTCCTCAAGGGAATCAGCCGCTTTAGCATTAAAAGCCGCTGGAATTAGTGGAATAATAGCGAAATCCTTTGGGAGAATATTCTACCGCAACTGCATCAACCTGGGTATTCCCCTCCTAATTGGCGACACGGATTGGTTGAACGAGGGTGATGAGATAGAAGTGGACTGGCAAGGTGGAATAGTTAGAAGAGGAGAAGAGATAAAGCAATTCGAACCTTTAGAGGAGTTTCTCTTTGAGATAGTCAAAAATGGCGGAATAATAGAATATCTACAAAGGAGGGGCGAGTTATGTATAGAGTAGCAGTGATAAAAGGAGATGGCATCGGAGCTGAAGTTACAAACGCTGCAATAGAAGTCATGAGAGCTGTAACGGACAAAATAGATTTCGTTGAGTTTGAGGGAGGAATTGAGGTATTCAAGAAGTTTGGTGTTCCAATAAGAGAGAGGGATTTGGAAGAGATAAAGAAGATGGATGCAGTTTTATTTGGAGCAACCTCAACACCTTTTAATGTTCCAAACTACAAAAGCTTGATCCTTACTTTGAGAAAGGAGCTTAACCTTTACGCTAATTTAAGAATTATTCCAGACCTTTGGAGAGATAGGGAAATCTACATAGTAAGGGAAAATAGTGAAGGGTTATACTCTGGGGAGTATGAGGCTAATAATAGTAGAGTTGTTGATTTTAGGGTAATAACGAGGGAAGGAGCAGAGAAGATAACGAGATTTGCCCTTGGGCTGGCAAAAGAGAGAAACTTCAAAGAAATTACTTTTGTTCACAAAGCAAACGTTTTAAGAGGTGATAGATTTTTCAGAAAAATCGTTTTGAGCTTAGCAGAAAGAGAAGGGATTAAAGTTAATGAGAAAATCGTTGATTCTTTTACTATAGAACTTGTCAGAAAACCCTGGCAACACAAAGTAATACTAAGCGAGAATCTTTTTGGTGATATCCTCTCAGATTTAGCTTCAATACATGCAAAGAGCATTGGAGTTATTCCATCAGGGAACTACGGAGAAGAAATAGCTTTATTTGAGCCAATACATGGAAGTGCGCCTGATATAGCTGGGAAAGGAATAGCAAATCCAATTGGGGCTGTTTTGAGCGGTGCCATGCTCTTAGACTATTTGGGTTTAGATGGTTGGATAATTTGGAATGCTGTCAAAAATTATGTGAAAAAAGGCAATTTAACACCTGATTTGGGGGGAAATGCAATGACTGTGGATGTTGTAAATGGAATAATCTCAGAAATTGATGCTCAAGAGATTGATCCCATAGAATGGGATGAGCTCTGGGTTGATGAGATAAGAA
>QMUF01000157.1 GCA_003663525.1 Thermococci archaeon
AGGAAAATGGAAGAACTCGAGCCAAGCGATCCTGAGTATTACGAAAAGATGGAAGAGCTAAAAGCAATGGATATTGTAGCAGACGCCATCCTAATCTATGCTAAGCGTTACGCTGAGAAGCTTGAAAAAATGGCTGAAGAGGAAAAAGACCCCAAGAGAAAAGAGGAACTTAAACAAATGGCAGAAATATGCAAACGAGTTCCAGCTCATGCTCCAAGAACCTTCTGGGAGGCTTTACAACATTATTGGTTCGTTCACGTTGGAGTAACTTATGAGACTAATCCATGGGACTCTTTCAATCCAGGAAGAATAGACCAACATTTATACCCCTTCTACAAGAAGGACCTTGAAGAGGGAAGACTCACTAGGGAGAAGGCGAAGGAACTCTTACAGTGCTTCTGGCTTAAATTTAACAATCAACCAGCAGTTCCAAAAGTGGGGGTAACAGCCGAAGAGAGCTTCACCTACAACGACTTTTCAAAGCTTAACCTCGGTGGATTAAAAAAGGATGGTTCTGATGGGGTCAATGAACTTTCTTACCTTATATTGGAAGTTCTCAGCGAGATGAGAACCCTCCAACCCAACACTGCTGTGTTGATAAGCAATAAGAACCCTGATAGGTTTTTAATAGAAGCCTTAAAAGTAGTAGGTCCGGGATTTGGCGAACCACCGTTCTTCAACTTTGATGGGGTTATAGTGAAAATGCTCAGACAGGAAAAAACTCTTGAGGATGCAAGAACTGCTGGAGTCAGTGGTTGTGTGGAAACTGGAGCGTTTGGAAAGGAAGCTTATATTCTAACAGGCTACTTCAACTTGCCGAAGATTTTGGAGGTAACACTCAACAATGGTGTCGATCCAAGAACTGGGAAGAAGATTGGAATTGAAACTGGTGACCCACGGGATTTCAAGAGTTTTGAAGAGTTATGGAATGCATTTGTTAAACAGGTTAAGCACTTCTTGGGCATTAAAATGAAGGGTAATGACATTATTGAAACGCTTTACGCAAAGTACTTGCCGGTTCCCTTCATGTCACTATGGATAGAGGACTGTGTAAAGAATGCAAAGGACTACAACGGTGGAGGGACTAGGTACAACACTCAGTACATTCAAGTTGTCGGGTTGGGAACAATAGCGGATAGCTTAGCAGCCATTAAATACCACGTGTTTGACAAGAAGACGTTCGCCATGGAAGAACTCCTGAATGCCTTGAAGAATAATTGGAAGGGGTACGAGATGATGAGGGACATCCTTCGCAAGCCTGAAAAGACTCCAAAGTTTGGAAACGATGATGACTATGTTGACGAAATAGCAAAAAGGGTTGTAGATACTGTTGTTGACCTAATTGAGGCCTATCCACCTTCACCAGTGAGGAAGGCCTCAAAAAGGGCGTACTTCCTTCCAACAACAGTTCACGTTTATTTTGGGAAGGTCACTGGTGCAACACCCGATGGAAGGGATGCCAGCTTCCCAGTTTCGGAGGGTATTTCCCCAGTTCAGGGAATGGATAGGAAAGGAATTGCCGCAGTTTTCAGGAGTGTTGCGAAGTGTGATTGGGATAAAACGGGTGGAGCACTCCTAAATCAAAAACTAACCCCTGACTTATTCGACAACGAGGAGAACATCAAAAAGTTAGCTCAGCTTATAAGGACATTCTTCAGACTTGGAGGGCATCACGTGCAGTTTAACGTTATAAGTGCTGAGCTTTTGAGGGAAGCTCAAAGGATGCCTCAAGACTTTCAAGATTTAATGGTTAGGGTTGCAGGTTACAGTGATTACTTCGTGAATCTGCCCAAAGGACTACAAGATGAAATCATAGCAAGAACAGAACATAAAGAAGTCTAATTTCTTTTTTTAATTTCTATTTATTTCTGAATCGCTATTTGGGTGAGAAAAATGTTTAAAAAACTCGAAAAATTGGAAAGATGGGAACCTCCTCAAAACTGGAGAGTAATAAAAACTCTCGATACACACACTGCTGGAGAACCATTAAGAATCATAGTTAGTGGTTTTCCTGAAATTCCAGGAAAAACTATTCTCGAAAAAAGGAGGTATTTAAGAGAAAATTTGGATTATTTAAGAACAGCCCTAATGTGGGAACCCAGAGGACACGCTGATATGTATGGGGCCATAATAACCGAACCAATCAGTGAAGATGCCGACTTTGGGGTGATATTCCTTCACAATGAAGGGTACAGCACCATGTGTGGCCATGCAACCATAGCCCTTGGAAAGGTTGCCGTAGAGTGTGGACTTGTTGAACCCAAAGAACCTATAACGGAGATAAAAATGGACAGCCCAGCTGGCCTGATCAAAATTTATGTGCAAACACAGAATGGAAAGGCAGAAAAAGTTTATTTCCACAATGTCCCTTCTTTTGTTTTCTACAAAGACGAAGAGATTGAAGTGGCAGGGTTGGGCAGGATAAAATACGACCTTGCCTATGGCGGGGCGTTCTATGCTTTTGTAAATGCCGAAGACCTCGGTTTAAAGTGTACGCCTGAATACTACAGAAAGCTCATAGATGTCGGAATGAAAATCAAGAGAGCAATAATGGCTGAAAAAGAAATAAAACATCCTTTTGAAGAAGATTTGAGCTTTTTGTATGGAACAATATTTATAGGAGCCCCTCATGACAAAGATTCGCACAGCAGACATGTTTGCATATTCGCAGATGGTGAAGTGGACAGAAGTCCAACCGGGACGGGAGTAAGCGGTCGTCTTGCAATTCTATATGAAAAAGGAGAGATCGATATTGGAGATAAAATCACAATTGAGAGCATAATAGGTACAAAATTCACTGGAAAAGTTGTAGAAGAAACCAAATACGGGCCCCACAAGGCCATAGTTCCTGAAGTAGGAGGAACTGCACACATAATTGCTAAAAACACATTTATAATAGATCCCGAAGATCCGCTTAAATATGGATTTTTCCTTCGTTAGGAGGTCTAAAATTGATAAGTGGAATCATATTTGACATAAAACGGTGTGCAATTCATGATGGCCCTGGAATTAGAACTACAATATTTATGAAAGGATGCCCTTTAAGTTGCTGGTGGTGCCATAATCCAGAAGGAATTTCTCCAAAGCCGGAACTAATTTATTTCGAATATAAGTGTATACACTGCCACACTTGTGTTAAAGTGTGTCCGGAGAATGCAATAAGCTTTGATGAGAACGAGATCCAGCACGTTGACAGAGAAAAGTGTACTGGCTGTGGAGTATGTGCAAGCGCCTGTCCAACAAGCGCTTTAAGACTTGTGGGAAGAGTTATAACTGTTGAAGAGCTTTTAACTGAGATTGAGAAAGATATTAAACTCTATGATGATTCTGACGGTGGAGTCACTTTCTCAGGAGGGGAACCATTATCCCAACCCAAGTTCTTAGTTGAGAGTTTAAAAGAACTAAAAAAACGGTACATTCATACTACCATAGACACTTCGGGTTATGCACCCAAAGAGGTTTTAAAGCAAATCTTACCCCACACAGATCTATTTTTATATGATATTAAGCTCTACGATAGTGGTGAACATGAAAAATATACTGGAGTTCCTAACAATACCATAATAGAAAACCTAAAATTCCTCACAGGACAAGGAAAAGAGGTCATACTACGTTTTCCCATAATTCCAGGAATTACAGATACAGATAAGAATGTCAAAGGTTGGACAAATTTTATTTCAGGGATTAAAGGAATAAACGAGATAGACTTACTTCCTTTTCACGATGTATCAGAGAAGTTTAGAAGGGTAGGAAGAGAATATAAGATGGCAATCCACCATAGGCCCCCAGATGAAATATTGAAATGGATAAAAGA
>QMUF01000158.1 GCA_003663525.1 Thermococci archaeon
GATAGATGAAGAAAAACCAATATTAGGAATTCCAACTGGCGTCAAGATGTTTTCAGGAGTTTTTGCTACATCTCCAGAGAATGCAGCAAGGCTTTTAGTTGAATTCACAAAAGGAAATGCAAAACTAATTGAGAAGGAAATTCTTGACTTGGATGAGAATGCATACAGGCATGATGAAGTAAAGGCCCAACTCTACGGAAAATGCCTTGTACCTTATGTTGAAACACTTATACAAGGTGCCAAAGAGGCCACTCCACTTGATGAGGAGGAGGAGCTTGAGGCCATAGTCAATACTCTGGTGGAAGAGCTTGAGGATGGAATCTATTTCCTAGGAGCGGGTTCTACAATAAAAAAGATAAAAGACAAGCTTGGAATCAATGGAACACTTTTAGGAGTTGACATAGTCGAAATCAAAGATGGAAAAGTGAAACTGGTAGTAAAAGATGCTCAAGAAAAGGATTTGCTCAAATACATTGATAAAACCCCAAAAATAATAGTAACCATTGTGGGGGGCCTTAACTTTCTCTTTGGCAGGGGGAACCAGCAGTTTTCTCCAAAAATTTTAAGCCACATTCCCAAGGAGAATATTACAGTAGTGGCTAGTCCAGCCAAGGTTAGAAGGCCAATAAGAGTTTATACCGGGGACAGAGAAGTCGATGAAAAACTCAGAGGGTATATAAAAGTTAGAATATCCCCTTGGACTGAGAGAATGGTGAAAGTAATATGATAGGTGTAGTCCTAGCTGGAGGCAAATCAAGCCGTTTTGGAGGAGAAAAACTCCTCTATAAAATTAATGGAAAACCCCTGATACTTCACACAATAGAGAGACTGTTAAACGCCAAAAAGATAGAAGAAATTGCCATAGTAACCTCTAAAGAAAAAATGAAAAGCTTTGAAAAGCTTGGTTTTAGTGTTGTTGTTGATAAACTCAAAATAGGCCCAATAGGGGGAGTTTATACTGCCATATCCAACTTTGCAGATGTTTTTGTAGTTGCGGGTGACATGCCCCTCGTAAACCCCAAATTCGTTGATTGGATTGTAGAAAAATTTCATGAGTCTAACGCTCTGGTATGTGTGCCAAAATGGAAAAATGGATATCTTGAACCCCTTCACGCCGCTTATTCCCAAGATTTTTTGGAAATGATTAAAAGACAAATAGAAAAAGGCGAATATATGCTTGGGAAAGCAATAAGGGCCTCAAGCCCTTGTTACATAAAAATAGAGTCCCTACCATTGGAATGGCAAGAGAGTCTTTTCAATATAAACGCAAAAAGTGATTTAAAAAAGATTAAAGGCCTTTCGCGAGTATAATAACGCTGTCAAGTACCTTGGGCTTGAATTTCTCCACAAGATCTTTTTCAATTATCGTACGGAGCTTTTTGAAGCCAAGTCCCCCTGCTCTGCTGAGCAAAAGAGGGAAATCTTCTTTCCTGCCCCAAAGATAGCCCGTGACAGTAGACCCCCTATAATAGACCTCTTCGAGAACATAATAAGAGTCCCCACTCTTTCCACTTTCGAAGTAAACTCTGTCATCTATTCCGGCTATTCTATCTTTAAACGCCACAAACCAGTGGTGGTATGAGCTCTGAAACTTCCCTGCGATCATCTCCAAGCTTTTAACGTCCTCCCAAGAAAATTCAAAGACCTCCAGTCTAGTCTCCATGCGTGGGAAAGAGCTTAGATCAAACTCCACGAAGCTGGCATCGTGAAGGATATCTCTTATCCCCAACTTTTCATAGAAGCCGATTGCTGATTTTTCGGGTGTTACGGTAATTAGCTCACAGCCCTTCTTGCGGGCTAGCTCTTCGATAAACTTAACAATAGTCTTTCCCACTCCTTTACCTCTAAAGTTTTTATGCACCTCAAGCACATCTATATGGGCAATTCTCTTAATCTTCCCCTTTATGGACTCCTCGCTTATCAAAACTTCCGCATTCCCTATTATCTCCCCGTTTTCTTCCGCTACAATTGGAAATTGGCCCTCTAAGAGAAGATTGCTTAGATGAACTGCACAGGTTTCGATGCTCATCCACGGGCCGCCATGAAGATAGCGCTCTTCTATGTTAAGCTCCTCATAACTGGCCTCTTTACCCTCACTTTTCTTTATCCATCTCTCAACTCCAGAGCAGTGAACCCGGACTATGCCTTTGCAGTCTTCAAGTCTTGCCACTCTGACTTTCATAAAGACCACCAAAAAAGCAAGAAAAATCAAAGTTCTGCCTCGCTCAAGAACTCAAGAAGATCCAAAAGCCTTCTATCATCGATCTTAGTGATGTATTCACTCACTTCCTCTCTTCCTATTTTTCCATCCTTATATAGAGCCACTGCTTTTACACCATCAAAGAACTCCCTCATATCCTCAAATGCATTCGTAAACATGTCCATGTTGTTGTAAACCATCTCAAACTGATCTTCCATCATCATCTGCCATAAAACATCAATCAGCGAGTCAAACGCTACATCGAAATATTCCGTGTTCCTTGCATGTAACATTGCATAAAGACACTCATGTAATGCTGCCTCATAACTTTCTTTATCCTCAAATATCTCTTCAAAAACCAAGTGTATTTGGGCCCTCAAATGATTGTTACCAAGCACTTGAGGAAGTATTCTAGCTAATTGGGCCTTTGCTTTTGAGATTTCTCCCATTTCAAACGTGATGTATGCCTTGTGTATCCTAATCTGAGCGACATCTTCTTCTTTTCCAAGATCATCAAGAACTTTTTCAGCCTTGTTCATAAGTTCTAAAGCTTTCTCATATTCCAAAAGCTCCTCGTGAATGAGCCCCATGTTGTAGTAGATTTTTGCAATATTTTCAAGGTTTCCTTTTTCAGTCTCTTCTTCAAGCAATTCCCTATACAAATCAAGCGACTTTTCAAGTTCTCCTAACAGATAATACAAATCAGCCAGATGATATTTGGCCTCAAAACTCCCTACTGCTTCCACAAGTTTCTCAAATTCTTCAATCTTGTCGATGTTTAAGAATTCAAGAAAGTAATACACCACAAGCTTATACAGCTCATAGTCTTTACACTCAGGGGCCAGTTTTTCGGTCTTTTCAAGAACCTCCTGTAAGTCCTCTTCACTCAGCTCGTCAACCTTGTAATAGAGCAAACTTGCCAATCTTTTGCAGTCTTTCTCCTGAATTGCTTTAAGGATTTCCTCCATTTAACGCACCTCAAAAAAATTAGGCAAGATAACATTTTAACCTCACGCATAAGCTTTTAAAATATAATTGTCAATAGTAATTTAGATAACTGTCATTGGAGGGATAGGTATGAAAAATGCCGCGTTGCTGACCCTCTTATTCCTTGCCCCATTTGCCTCTGCCTATACATTCAACTTCTCCTCAGATGTTTACACCGTGATAAGAGATCCCACCTTCGCATGGGCAGATGTCGGCAGTACAACCTTCGAATGGAGGGGATACGAGTTAAACACGACCGAATACCTATATTGGGCAGGTATACTTCTTTCTGGAATAGGAAACTGTACATTGAGCAGTGACATCAAGCTAAGGGACAAAAAAGGAGAGTCCTTTTATATGTCCTATGGGACCTCGGGAAGAATGGACGGGGTTTCTTATCTGCCAATTTTCATGCCAGATTTATATTCACATCACCATGATCTGGACCGCGGACCTTATGTTCTTGACATCAGCCTAAAAGTTAGGGAATGCGAAGTCATGGTAAAAGAATTTACGTTTATAACAAGAAAAAGTGAGGAAGCTACTTTTGACCTTATATCAAATGTAACTTTTACACAAACCCTAGAAGCAAGATTATTTAATTATGGAGATGTAGTATGTCA
>QMUF01000159.1 GCA_003663525.1 Thermococci archaeon
GAAAAGCTCGGTATCAAGAGGAGCGAGGAAGTATGAGCCGGATAAAAGGTTCAATTGAACTGGACTTCCCAAACGAAGAAATTGCAAAGATTGTTTATGAAAGCGTTCTTTTTGAGCACAAAACTGTTCCATATAGGAGAAGCAGGTTAGATTTTTCTTTGAACGGCCCCACAATAATAATGAGATTTACTGCAGAGGACAACTCCGCTTTAAGAGGCACTATCAATTCTTACCTCCGATGGATTAAAGTTGCCCTTGATGTTGCTGAGCTTTAGTTAACTATTTAAATGTTCTCTGAGAGTATAGCTCGGAATCACGATTATGGAGGTGTTGCTATGCAGAATATTCCACCACAAGTCCAAGCATTGTTAGGTCAGTTGGAGAGTTACCAACAGCAGATCCAACTTGTTATTCAACAAAAGCAAAGAGTTCAGGTAGAGCTTAACGATGCCAAAAAAGCTCTTGAAGAGATTGAAAAGACAGAAGAAGGGATCCCAATCTACAAAACAGTAGGCACATTAATTGTAAAGTCAACAAAATCAAAGGCCTTGGAAGAGGTAAAAGAAAAAGTTGAGACACTTGAAGTGCGTTTGAAGGCCTTAGAAAGGCAAGAGCAGAAACTTAATGAAAAGATTAAGGAACTTACCCGACAGATACAAAGTGCTCTTAGAGGAGGAGTAGCTGGTTAAATTTCTTTTTTAAATTTTGTGAGTGGTATATATGAAGAGAGTTATTCATATAGGCCTTCCGGAACTGAATGAAGAGGAACTCGTGAGACTCGGAGAAGTTGCTCAAGAAACAGCGATAGAGTATATTTTTGCTCATTTAACGAGAAGTGAAGTAAAGGATATTGAGGTAACAACAAAATTAAACCAGGGAGATACTCTCGATTTGGAACTTGAAATTTACTTAGAAGTCCCAATATTCGTGAAAGTAGATGTGGATAATCTAGTTGAAAAGGCTCTTGAAGAGGCATACAAAAAAGTTGAGGAAAGGTTGATAGAAATTGCAGGGAAAAATAAAACTTAAGCGGTTTTTAAATAAAGCAAAGGAGAATAATTATTCTTTTATGCTTTTGTGTCACCACAATGCAGATCCTGATTCATTGGGTAGTGCTATTGCTTTTTCAAGATACTTGACAAGCATGGGGCTAAAAAATAGAATTGGGGTTGCTCAGAGTGTTTCTTCTTATGCAAAGAGGCTTCTTCAATTTGCTGAGGTACAAAAAAATCCAAAAGTCGAGGAGGAGGTGATAGTAATATTCGACACCTCCTCTCTTGAACAACTTGAACCCATTGATCTTCCCAAAGGAAAGATTGTTATAGTTATCGATCACCATGTTGAAAAAGAGAACCCTATAAAGGCGGATATCGAGATTGTGGATTCATCTAGGACATCTACAGCGGAGATAGTGTGGGATCTTTTTGAATATCTGGGTTTTCGCGATGAAGTATCTGCGAGAGTTATCTTAGCTGGAATTGTTACTGATACTGCAAATTTTAGATACGCCAACGCAAAAACATTCAAAACCGTTTCTGAGATCTTAAAAATGTTTGAAATACAGATGGGGGAGATATACAATCTTGTAGTTCCGGTTACAGATGAGAATATCGATCAAGCGAAGAGAATGGCAATTTTGAAAGCTTGTCAGAGAATGGAAATTAAAAAAGTGAAAAGCTATATCATTGCAATTTCAAAGGTTTCTTCTTATGAATCGCTGGCATGTAAGACTTTTCTCCAGTTGGGGGCCGATGTTGCGATTGTGGGAAGTGAAAAGAATGGGGTTAGGATCTCAGCTCGTGCAAAAGAGCATTTAATTAAAAAAGGACTTCATTTAGGCAAAATCATGGAAAAAGTGGGCCCGATTATAGATGGTTCTGGAGGAGGCCATTCTGGAGCAGCCGGAGCAAATGGAAAGAAGAATCTTGATGAGGCCGTTAAGTTTTTAGTGAAAGAAATCGAAACTTTTCTAAAGAAGAGGTGATTTAATGAGTCGATGCCCCCTTTGTGGTGAGGTAATTAAATGGGAAGATCTTGTGGAACAAATGCTAGTATTGAGTAATTTTCAAGAGTTGCTTAAGGATAAGGATTCTTTCTTGTCTGCCTTGAATAGTTTTGCGTTTAAATGCCCTAAATGTGGTGAGGAATTCTATGGAAACAATTTAAATCAGAATGAAGCCAGCAAGGTTTTTGAACTCCTTAACGAATTCAATGGTAGTATTGACTATGAGAATAATAAAGTACGACTAAAGCTTACCAATTTGTTAGCCCTTGATCTAATGCTTGAGGAATGGGATAAGCGAGTTAAGACCAGTCGGTGATACTTATGATGGAAGATATATCGGATTTTGTGGAGAGGGGTGATTTTGGAAGTGCTTTGGATTTGGCTCTGAGAATCAAAGAACCACTCCCACGACTTGAAGCACTTTCATATATTTACCTCTATGTAGAAGAAGCTAAATACATGGAGGCGGTTTTAGGAAGAATGCTTGAAACAGTGGATTCTTTAAAGGAGCCCTTGGAAAAAGCTAGGGCCTTGGCACTGATTGGTTACACTCTTTTGGCCTCAGGAGATAGTAAAGGAGATTACTTCTTTAAAAAAGCTTATCAACTTGTTAAATCTATTGGCCCTGCCCTTTGGAGGGCTGATGGGTACGGATACCTAGCATATTACATGGCTCTAAGTGGAAAATACAGTGATGCTTTCTACTATTATAACGTTTCTTATGAGAGTGCGATAAGCTCCTCTGAACCATATTCTAGAATTCTCTCTTTTCTCTACAGTTTAGCTCAGCGAATTGTTGAGAGTGCAGATAAAATAAGGTCTCCAGACGCTAGGGAGTTCTATGAGCTTGCAGCAGAAATTTATGAAAATATCAGACGAAATCTTAGTGCACAAGAGCTGAGGAAAAAGGCCTCACTTATAGAAGCTGCAATACAAATGGGTAGTAAGGTAGTCTCAGATTTTCTTGAGAGAAGGGACTTAGAAAGTGCAGTTTTTGTTATCAAGTACTTGTCAGAGGAGGAAAAAGTTTTAGCGTTGCTGGAAGTAGCATATTGGCTTGTTCTTCATGATAAAAAAGGTTTGGGGAATAGTTTAGTAGAAGAGGCATTCAGAATGGTTGCCGAAAGAAAACTCCAGCCTGATGATGAGTCCCTTAGAGATATTGCGTTTAAATTCCTAAAAATAGGCCAGATTAAAGATGCCTTAACTATAGCGGCCATAATAACTAACAAGGAGATCGCTTCTCAGGTATTTGCTAGAGTTGCCTTGGCTTATGCTAGGAAAGGGGATAAACTCAAAGCTGTTACTGTGGCCGAGGCAATCTCTAACGAAAGCGTTAAGAAAGAGGTTCTAAAGGCGATTGAGGGTGATAAGGATGTGGAACACCAGTAGGGACTATCGTTTGCTTGTTGCAGAGAAAGCGGTAGAACTTTTCCTAAAGACAATTGAAGGAGCAAAATTCAAAGGTAAATGGGATAAGAAAAGAGCTGTGCAACTTGCCAGGGAGATGATTCCTGAACTTCAGGCTCTGCGCTATTCTTATTTGGAGCCTTCGGAGCTCGTTGAAACCCCTCAAATGAAAGACCTCAAAGAGAAGGTTGAAGGAATAATTGAGGCACTTGGGGGAGAAGAGTGGTATGTTAAGTTTTTAGAATTGGCTGATAGACATGAAAGGGAGAAACTTGAAGAATCCATTGCAAAAGTTAGATTTTTCTTGAATATGATAATGAATTTGGACAAAAGATTGGCTCTTGGAAAGATAAATGACCCAGTAATTGGTGTTGATATAAA
>QMUF01000160.1 GCA_003663525.1 Thermococci archaeon
CATTAAATCTTTTGGAGGTCGGACTTCCCATTTAGATTCAGCGGAAGAAGTCAGAAATCGAGGGGCTTTATATTTATTTACAAGTTTCCAGTTCTTTATCATGAACTTCAAAATATTTGCCTTTTCATATGGGGTTGTTCTCAAAAGAGGAGCGAGGGAGAACCCTATTGCAACTTCATTTTTAGCTGCAAGTCTTGCAAGAACATGATCAAGACCGCTATCTTTTCTTCCAAACTCAGGGCAGATTACTGCATCAACTTTGCTCTCTATTGCAAACCTTACAACTCTCAAATTTCCTCCTTGGACATAGATTAGGGCCTTGGGAATGCGCTTTTTCACTTCCCTTATTAAAGAGGGGGTTTCTGTAATTATCAAGAGAGCGATTTTTTCATACTTTTCTTTAACTTCTTTAACCTCACTTTTAAGGCTATCAAAATTGGGAGAAGACTTCAAATAAATTTTTTTTGTAAAAACTACTTCATCATACCATTCTTTAGCTTGATTGTAAGCTTCCTCGCTCCTGATGTCCATTTCAATCCATTTCATTCGCGCAGCCACTCCTTAATTGTCTTTACAACGGTTTCCTTTTTCATTGGAAATGCCTTGACTTTTATCTTGACTTGAATAATGTCTTCTCCCTCTCCTACCGCTACCTCTCCTAGATAGGCTTTTTGTTTGTTGAAGCGAATAAAGAATGTTCCTGTTTCATCAACTTTCTCTTCGAGGTTTTCAAGGAGGTATTCTTTATCCTCCTCATTTAAAAGCTCCTTGAGATGTTCAAGCATTTTTTTAACACTTTTGCTTCTTTTTAATTCGGCATTTATTACTTTGATTGGATTTCCAAAGTAACCTTCCGTTTCGAGTATTTCAAATTCGATGTCTTCTGAGGGGATGTCTTCTGGGAAAAATATTCCCATAGCTTCTAAGACTTTTTCGGGATCTTCAGTTGCGTGAGCAAATGTTGAGACTCTTATATGATGAGCTTGAAGTTTTGGCATTGTTTTCACCTCTTGAAGTTTTGTAATAGAAGTTTAAAAGATATTGCTAATCAAGGGATCAAGAAAAGATGAATTAAAGAGGAATGGAGGATCACTTACCCCTTCCTCTGTGGGCTCTGATGCTTGGTCTAATTTTCTCAGCACCCTTACCTTTGTTTCTAAGGCCTCTGCTCTTTTTACCGGCAGAGGTTAGTCCTCTAAAGACCCTGCCTTTGTGGGCCTTTCCAGCAATCCAAGCTATTTTTGGATCAGACTTAATTACTGGGTGATGTGGATCAACAAGTATGACCTCAAACCATCTATACATTCCATCCTCGCCAACCCAATAAGAATTCAGGACTTCAAGGTTGGGGAACTTGCGGGTAACTTTCTCTTCAGCAATCCATTGAAGGGACTTCTTTGGTGAGTATCTAACTTGACCCATTTTGGAGGGCTTTCTTCCACCCTTCCATCTTGGTCTCTTCCTTCCACCTTTTCTCACTCTAACTCTTACAAGAACATAACCTTGTTTAGCTTGGTACCCCAAGTTTCTAGCCCTGTCAAGTCTGGTGGGTCTTTCAATTCTCACAATGCTCGGTTCTCTTCTCCACTTAATCATTCTCTGTTTTAACAGGTCTCCTACATATGTCTTTTTTGGACTCTTCCAAGCTTCCCTAATGTATTTGTACATTCCCATTTTTTCCACCTCGTCTTTCACTGTTTGTGGTTCTCCGTAGAGCGGAACATCCCGCGGTTTTCACCGCCTGGTCAAGGTGAATAAACAAGGTTGCTTTTTAAAAGTTGCGCTGTATATTTAAAAAGTGAGTGATGAATTTCAAGTTGGTGATGAGAGTGAAGATAATTCATCAGGATCCTAAAGAAGGTAAAATCAAGGTAAAGGTAGAAACTCTTGATGACCTCTGGCATCTTTATCACGTTATTGAAGAGGGGGACATTGTTTATGCCAAAACCTTTAGAAAACAAAGTCAGAGGAGTGATTCTCTAAGGCCAGAAAAAGTTCAGACAATTCCCGTATTTCTGGGGATAAAGGTTGAAAAGGTTAATTTTCACAAATTCGCAAATGCCCTTAGAATAACTGGTCCTATAGTCTCCAGTTCAAGGGAAGAAGTCCCTATTGGCAAATATCATACTCTGGCTATTGAGGAGAATAACATAATCACGATCCAGAAAGAAAAGTGGAAACGACATCATATAGAACGTTTAGAAGAAGCAGTAAAAGCCTCCCAAAGAGCTAGGGTCATGATAACTGTGATTGATGAAGGGGAAGCGGATATTGCCGTAGTAAGAGAGTATGGGGTCGAACACATTGCAAATATAACCCACAACCTTGGAGGGAAGAGATACAATGCTGATAGGGAGAGTGAGGAGAAGAAATTCTTCCACGATCTCGCAAAGACAATGCTTGAAATAATGGAGAGAGAAAGGGTGGACAAGGCTATTGTGGCAGGTCCGGGGTTTACAAAGGAAATTTTTTACAAGTTTTTGAGTGAAAATTACCCTGATCTGGCAAAGAAAGTCGTTATAGAAGATACGAGTGTTACAGGAAGTACTGGCATATATGAGGTTATCAGAAGAGGGACAGTTGATAAGGTCTACCACGAGAACAGAGTTGCCAAGGAAGTCCAGCTTGTGGAGAAGGTTATTGCAGAGATATCAAGAGGGAAATTGGTTGCATATGGATTAAAAGAAGTTGAAGAGGCCGCAAATTATGGGGCTATAGAAACACTTCTGGTTATAGATGAACTCATGAAAGGGGAATACAAAGATAAAATAGAGCAGATAATGGAGTTTGTTAGGGGAACACGCGGAGAAGTTTTGATAGTTAGTTCGGAACATGAAGGGGGAGAGAAACTTAAAGCTTTGGGAGGGATAGCTGCACTCTTAAGGTACAGGATAAAATGATCAATACATTTCTGCATATGCATCTTTCTCAAACTTTGGAAACTCTTCTTTTCTGCCTTTTTTTATTAGGACCCTCTCTTTTTCTTCGGTGAATTTTCCAACTGTAGAGGCATTTATTCCATGTGAGTGAAGGACTTTAATCAGCTTACTTGTATTTTCTTGAGGAGAGATTATTATCAAGGTCCCCGTTGAAGAGACCGTTAGCGCGTTTACTCCATAAAATTTTACGACTTTCTTTACCAGAGGAGGCATGTGCAGTTTTTCATAATAAACTTCAAATCCAACCTCTGAATTGTCAGCGATCTCATGTAGTGTTGTTAATCCTCCTTCTGTTACATCGTGCATCCCCCGTGCAAATTTTTTTGCTAATGATGCATCTTTAACGACGGTCTCAAGCGTGTACATCTCTTGAAGGGAGGAAATTTGAGAGGGAGAGAGAATTTTCTTGAGTTCTTCTGCTCTAAACCATGCAGCACCAACTGCAAACTCTATCGCAATTCCCTTAGTTATTACTATATCATCGCCGGGTTTTGCAAGAGGAAGCCTCAGTTCATCCTTTTTTACGATGCCTATAGCTGTTGTTGTGGCAGTAAAGTTTCTTGTGGTAGAATAAACCCCCGTATGTCCACCAATAATTGAGGTTCCATACTTTTTGCATTCTGCATTAAGTTCTCTCATAACAGAGTTGAGGTCTTCTTCTGTTGTTCCATTAGGGAGGAGAAGGTTAACTATCAACCATTTGGGCATGGCCCCAAAAACTGCCACGTCACTTGATGCAAAGTGGTATGTGAAAAACCCAAAATGCTCTTTTGGAACACCTAAAATCGGATCAGTTGCAATTACTAAATAATTTTTCCCATCATATTCGAGGACAGCAGCATCAAAC
>QMUF01000161.1 GCA_003663525.1 Thermococci archaeon
GTGAAAAAGCTCACAGGAAGGAAATAAACTGTTGTCCGTCTGCTATAGTTAGAGAACTCCACGTTTACGGGCCGCTGGTACCAATAGGTGGAAAGCCGAAGTATGAATGGCAACACAGGGGTTATGGGAGGGAGCTTTTAGCCGAGGCAGAGAGAATAGCGAGGGAAGAATTTGAGGTAAAGAAGATGCTCGTGATAAGCGGCGTTGGCGTGAGGGGGTACTACAGAAAGTTTGGTTATAGAAAGGATGGGCCATATGTAAGTAAGAGACTTGATAAAAATAGGTATGCCAGCTTTGTGAAAAGCGAAGAGTTTGATGGGCATTTGAACACTTGAGCTGGAGATACACTTAAGGGAGAAAGTTCTCACGAGGGTAAAAGATGAGATTCAAACCAAAACCACTGAAAAGTGATGTGAAATTTGAGTGCAAATTCTGTCTCGACTGCTGTAGAGGTAGGTTTATTTACTTGACTCTTTCGGATATAGCCGATATCATGGCTTATGGCCACGATCCGCAGGATTTCGTTCTTATGACGGCTGAAGGAGAGAAAATACGTTTTGTTTTGGCTTACAGAGAATGGGACCTTGGATGTGTTTTTCACGATCCGGAGACTGGAAAATGTAAAATTCATGACTACAATCCATTAATCTGCAAAATCTACCCTTTTATGGTTTCTCACAAGCCACTTGGGATTGAAGGTGAGGAGCCTTTTGAATACAAAGGAGAAAAGCTCTGGCTATATTATGATGAAAGCTGCCCGGGAATTGACGAAGGAGATGAGATAGTAACGAGGGAAGATATAGCCGAGCTTGGGCTGAAGTTTCAGAGGGAGTTTGAAAATACTGATTTAGATGGTTTAAACAGGCTCTTGAGCGGTGAATATGATGGAACTTAAATATAGAAGGGCTTCGTCTTGGGAGTTTGATTTGATAATGAAAGAAGCAGAGAAGTTTGGGGAGCTAAAGCACGAGTTTTTTGGAATAGTTGAGGGAAAGTTTAGGGATGTTTATGCGGTAAACGAGGAAGTTTGGAGAGGAATAGAGAGCTTGAAGATAAAGCCCTATGCATTTGGAACCTTTGTGGGCACAATAAAGGTCGACAAAAACCTTGTTGAAAAGTTTTACCCCAATATCGAGTTTTTCTACTTCGTTGATATCAAAAAGAACTTTGCTATTCTAAAGCCAAAAACAGCTTTCCTCTTCACAACCGGCAAAGACGTGCCCAAAAATGGAGTTAAAGAGTATAGCTGGCAGGGAAGTAAAAAGCTGGTTATCTTAAATGAAGAGGGTATAATCCTTGGATTAGGCCTTATAAACCCAAAAAGCAATGGGAAGTTTATCAAAAACATCACTGACATTGGAGAATTCATAAGACGACATAAGTGAGGGTTCTTTGAGTTTTCCTTTCACCGTAAAATTTAAATATCTTCATAATATAATACCAATTGGTAACTAAAATATCTATTCTCTTTAAACTTGCTTAAATCAGTAAATAAGTCTTATAAGGGGGTGAGAAAGTGATAAAGAGAGTAGAAACTGAAATTCCCGGAATGGATGAAATACTTCATGGGGGAATTCCAGAAAGAAACGTAGTTTTGCTTAGTGGAGGACCAGGAACAGGAAAGACAATATTCAGCCAGCAGTTCTTATGGAACGGCTTACAAATGGGTGAACCTGGAATCTATGTAGCTCTTGAAGAACACCCGGTCCAAGTTAGACAAAATATGGCTCAGTTCGGGTGGGATGTAAAGTCCTATGAGGAGCGGGGAATGTTTGCCATGGTAGATGCTTTTACAGCCGGAATCGGGAAGTCTAAGGAGTATGAGAAGTATATAGTTCATGACCTAACCGATATTAGGGAGTTCATAGATGTATTAAGACAGGCCATAAAAGACATCAACGCCAAAAGAGTTGTTGTTGATTCTGTTACAACGCTCTACATTAACAAGCCTTCCTTAGCCAGAAGCATAATCCTCCAACTTAAGAGAGTTTTAGCTGGAACAGGATGTACAAGCATCTTTGTGAGCCAGATCAGCGTTGGTGAAAGAGGGTTTGGTGGGCCGGGAGTAGAGCACGGTGTTGACGGTATCATAAGATTAGACCTTGATGAAATCGATGGAGAGCTCAAGCGTTCCCTCATAGTGTGGAAGATGAGAGGAACTAGCCATTCAATGAGAAGACATCCATTTGAGATAACCAAGAAGGGGATCACGGTTTATGCGAACAAGATTTTGAAGAGGGGAGGTGTTGTAGAAATTTGAGGAGGTGGGAGGATGACAATTGAAATTCCCTTTAATCCTGTTGGAAGGCAGGAAATTCACCAGCTGGAAAGCATTCTTCTATTTGCAACGCTTTTTAGGCCTGAGGTTATTGAACTCATCAAAGATCCAGCAGAGAGGTTAACATGGGTTGACAGTTTAGCAGTTGCGGCTGGGGCAATAGCGAGAGAAAAAGCAGGAATGACAACAAGTGAGATTGCAAGAGAGCTTGGTAGAACGGAGCAAACAATAAGAAAACACCTTAAGGGAGAGAGCAAGGCAGGCCAACTAGTCAGAGAGACCTACGGGTTGATGAAGCAGGGAAAACTAGATGAGCTACTCAAAACTATTGAAATGATGGAAAAAGTTGGCCTTAAGGAAGTCATCACCAAGAAAAAATATGAAAAGGACAAAGAAGAGCTTGAGAGAAAAGTTGAGGAACTAGTAAAGGAGAATAATGAACTCAAACAGAGGATTGAAGAGCTTGAGAGATATAAGATCAAGGTTGAGAACCTCAGAGATAAGATAGAGAAGATAAAAATAGAGCTCGAAAGACTCTTGGAGTGACATTTTTCTTCCGAAAACCTCGCCCTTCAGGGCGGGGTAGGTCACCTTTCGTTTCTTCTATCAAGTTTTTCTTCCCATGTTAGGATCATATGGGTAAACGTGCCCTCTTCTTCTTTAATACCCCGCTTGACCTCTGATACGTGAGCGTACTGGGCTCTGAACTTCTCAAGAATATAATCAACAGCATTCTCTGGGTCTGCTTTCTCGCCGCATGTGTAAACATCTAAGGCTGCATATCCCTCTTCTGGCCATGTATGGACCGATATATGGCTTTCGGCGACGATTACTACTCCACTAACTCCAGTTGGTGAAAACCTAAAAAAGTAGCTTGCTTTTATCTCCATGTTTCCTGCCTTTGCAGCATTCATAAAAATCTGTCTTATCCTGTTTGGATCTTTTAAAACCTCGGGATCACAGCCTGAAGCTTCAACCACGTAGTGATATCCAATAGTGTCCATGAGCATCACCTAATCCAGTTATTCACCTTAAGTTTTAAAGGTTGTGTCTAATAGCCAATATTGAATAGATTTTTAAATGCTATGGTGGAGTATTTAAAAAGACAATGGAGTACATTAAAAATCACGTAAGAGGTGAACAGAATGCTTGAGAATACCCTAAAAAAACTCGCATTAACCGAACCTAAAAAAATGATAACTTATCCGTTAATTGTTTTTCTTGTGGCGGTTTTAGTGCTTGCGGTTCATTTCCCAAACCTCGGGACTGATCTCAAAGGTGGAGTAGTGATAACTCTTCACGGGGGCAATGTAAACTCTCTGGATGTGGAAACTCTCTTGAAACAGCAGAATTTTGACGTTACAGTTAGAGAGATTAAAAGTATAACCGGAGATACTAGAATAGAGATTAGGGCTTCTACTGATGTTAATGTTCAGGGAATAATTGACATTGTAAAATCAAAGTATCCTGGTGTTACCA
>QMUF01000162.1 GCA_003663525.1 Thermococci archaeon
AAGGAAAAGTCACTGGAGATGTTCTCCCTTGGGTGGACTTTAGGAATAAGGGCGATATTTTGCTTGAACTCAAGGAGAAACTTAAGCCTAAACTCACGATAGCTGTGGGGGATGGCCATAATGACATTGCCATGTTCAAGGTTGCTGATGTTAGTATAGCCATAAATCCTCATGAAGGAGTAGAGGGGGATTACTTGGCAAAGGATCTCTACGAGGTAAAGGAAATAATTGGGAAAATTTTAAAGGAAAGCGGTCAGTGAAGGGCGTGTTCTTCATCTTTCAACAAAGCAAAAGCTCATCATCCGTGTTTAAAAGTGCTCCGAAGTTTTAAAAATTTAAAGGCCGTTGCTTTTTGTTAGCAGGATCCAGAACAAATCCCCATAAAGCACAGAGATTAAGAACCCTAGGAAGAGTGCAGGGGCAAAGGGCATTGCATTCCTAACCAGAAACTCATCTTCAAGTTTCTCTTCCTCCACGAGTCTTTTTAGCGTTTCAATGTTTTCTTTTGTGAGCCCTTCGGCAGTTGGGGAGGCTATCAATTTGTCATACTCTACTCTTAGAGCATTTACATCCAATGTTTTTAGGGCCCGGATGAGCTTATCAAATGACCCTTCTCGATCCCGCTGGATTTTTCCATCTCTCTCGTATATCCACTCTCCAAGGATATCCCATTCTTTGAGTTCATTCACGCTAACCTTTTTTGTGAGTACTTCTACTCGCATAATGCTCACAAGAGAGAAAAATGTTTTGAAGAGATAGAACATCACGGCGATTTTTAGATAACTGTAAGTTACCTGGGGAGTGTTAAAGACAATATCATAAATTAAAAGACCAGCCCCAATTAAGTCTCCGATTTTTCCAAGTTTTGCCATCAGAGCTATTGTAATCATCCAGATTAAAAAACCAAGAAGAGGATTGCCGGAAATCGAGGATTGTTGTAATACTCTGAGAACTACAAATGCTCCTGATACCCAAAGAGCAAATTCAAATGGCCTGAACCACTTCTCAATGAAAATTTGTTTCAATCGATCCATTTTCTTGTTTTTTAAGAGCATTGCCAATGAATAAATAAAGATGAAAGGAAAGATAGCTAAGATGCTGTTTAGTAGGAGGGTTAGTGAATGAAGGGGATATTTTGAGGCGTATGGAGGTATGACTTTTGCATATCTAGACGCATATGGGAAAAGGGCTGAGTAGGCCATTAAAATTACCACATCTCCGCTTGCCCAGCCGCCCATCATATAAAAGAGGTAACCTAATAGAAACCCGGTTCCAAGGCCAATTATCCCAGATAAAGCGAGAATTGTATTATGCTTTATAACAAACCCCAGATAGAGGTAATACAAAATACCTAACCCTGCTACTGGAAAGACATGTTTGTCATCAATAAAACCAGTTTTGATATCCGTATAAGATGTAAGAATTCCCATAATAACCCCTAAAAGTATTAAGAGAAGTTCCATTAAATCACCTCACAGTGTCTCGAGAAGTTTATTCTTGATGGTCTCTACATATTGAGTGACCGATGAGTTAATGGACTGAACACTGCTGAAAATAACTCTTATAGTAACTGTAACCAATATAAGAACTGCGGCTAATATGAATAAGTACTCAAGCGCGCTTTGAGCTTTTCTTGGCATTCCTATCACACCTAATTACATTTGGATGTCAAATGATTTAAAGCTTTTCATTTTTCTGTGCAATCTTTTTAAATGCTTTCCCCTACAGCTTTTGAGGTGTCATGAAAATCTACAAGCTTTATGTAAGGGAAGAATACTTGGAGATGATTGAGAGTGGGAAGAAAAACATAGAGGTTAGGGTAGCGTACCCACAACTTAGGGACATTAAACCAAAGGATAAAATACTCTTTAATAACACAATCCCTGCTGAAGTTCTGACTATAAAACAGTATGAAACCTTTAGACAGGTTCTAAGAGAGGAGCCAATTGAGAGAATATTTCCCGACAAGCCAAGTTTTGAACAGGCCGTAAAGAGATTTCATAATATGTATCCGAAATGGAAAGAGAACAGGTATGGGGTACTTGCAATAAAGTTCCGCCTTCTAAGACCAAGGAGGCAGTAGGGTGAAGAATCTGAAGTTTGATGGGAAATACAAAGAACTACTCCTTAGTGGAAAAAAACAGGCCACAATAAGATTCGGAAAAGTTAACATAAAGCCGGGGGATGAAGTTTTAATACATTCGGCTGGTTACGTTCTTGGCAGGGCTAAAGTTAAGAGGGTTGAGAAAAAGAAAGTTTTTGAACTTACAGATGAAGATGCTAAATTAGACGGATTCAAGGATAAGGAGGAACTCATGAAAGCTCTTAGAGAGCATTATAAAAATATAAAACCAGATGCAGAAGTGACATTGATTGAATTTGAGTTTGTCAAAATGCTTGATAATCCTGTACTTTCAGCGGATTTTCCTTATGAAGGAAACAATCCCATTGAAATAGCGGAACTTGCATTAAAGCATTTAAATAATCTAAGCTTTGAGGAAGTTGCTCTATTAAAGCTATTCTTGCAATCAGGTAGCCTTAGGAAGACTGCTTACAAACTGGGAGGTTTAGATAAGAGATATAAAATCAGGAAGATCTTAAGAAAGGCCTATGAAGAACTTAAAGAGACGGGACTCATGAAACCGAAATTATAGCTTATACTTCATTTTAACTGTGAAACCATTTGAGACATCATGGGATCAGTCTTATTTTTAGCCCCATACTTGACTGAATATACCTTAAACTTTTCGTCTCCAATTAAATGCCGCAATTTCTCTTTAAACTCTTCCACTTCCCCACTCTTATCAAAGTCCAAGATTGATATAAAATCATACTCTCCATAGAGCCAGTGGCCCTCTATGGGAAGTTTCTTTAGGATATCGTCTTTTACACCCCATATTACCAAAACTGCTTTGAGATCAATCACCTCCTTCTTTGTTATTCTTGGCATATCCCTCCTATAAATACATTTTTCAAAATATTATGTTAAATTGTCAATATGCGACAATAAAAAAGCTAAAATATTGTCTTTATGTCGAGTATCATTTAGATTAGGTATATCTCTAACTCCTAAACTAAAAGCCTTTTTAAATAGAGAAGTCAATTCTTATTGGTGAGGGAGAATGATAAAGGCGGTGTTTTTTGATTTTGTTGGTACACTACTTAGCAAAGAATTCGAAGATATTACTCATCAAAATATAATAAGAGAGGCTCTACGTAGAGTAAAAGCAGAAAACGTAGATTCTTTAAAAGTCTGGGAAGAATATGAGGCTCTCACAGGCGAGAAATTTAAAGAATATGCAGGCAAGCCTTACAAACCAATTAGAGTGCTTGAGGAAGAAATTGTGGAAGAAATCGCAAAGAAATATGGGTTTGAAATTCCTCATGATTTTTGGAAAATTCACCTCAAAATGCACCAAGAATATGGTAAACTTTATGATGAAGCTATCGAGACTCTTAAAACCCTGAAGGCAAATGGGTATCATGTAGGAATGATAACCGATTCCGATAATGATTACCTCAGTGCCCAGCTTGAAGCATTGGGGATTCTTGGATTTTTTGATAGCATAACTACAAGCGAAGAAGCGGGTTTTTACAAGCCCCATCCCCGCATGTTTGAATTGGCACTTCAAAAAGCCAATTTGAAAGGAGAAGAAGCAATATACGTTGGCGATAATCCCCTCAAAGACTGTGTAGGTTCAAGGAGCGTTGATATGATAAGTGTACTTTTAGAC
>QMUF01000163.1 GCA_003663525.1 Thermococci archaeon
AAGGAGATTGAGACCGAGGTGCCCATAGATACTTATGTTACTGTTCCGGTTAAGCTTGTTGCAAGGGCCAGGGTTGCTCAAAACATAACGACTACCGTTGATATAAATGGAGAGCAGAAGGAGATTATTGTGCCTTTGGATACGTATGTTGATGTTCCGATTGATACGACCGTTAGGGTTCACTTCAAGGACACTTTCCCGGTGAAGGTTCCGTTGAACATGAGCGTTGAAGTCCCGGTGAATGAAACGGTGGTTGTTCCCTTTGAGGAGACTTTTAAAGTGCCAGTCCACATGGAGGTTAAAATCGAGAAGACTTTGGATGAGCTTGGATTGGGAGAGATAATCGATGAGGTGGTCAGTATCTTGAAGGGGATTAAGGTTGCACTTGGAGGGTAGATTTTTGGTTTATTTTTATTTTTTGGAGATGTTGAGTATTTTGTTAGCTTTGCTCTCTTTTTGGGTGGGAGGAAGTCAGTAATGTTTCACTGGCGAAAATTTTTAATTGTATAAGTGGTAAATGAAGATTTGGTGTAGTCAAATGAAAGCTCTAATTTTGTCCGGTGGTCATGGTACGAGATTGAGGCCCTTGACTTATTCTCAGCAGAAGCAACTTATACCAGTTGCGAACAAACCGGTTCTCTTTTATGCGGTTGAAGATGTCATAGAGGCGGGGATTCATGACATTGGAATTATTGTTGGGCCCAACAAGGATCAGGTGATTGAAGCCGTAAAAAGCGTTGATTGGGATGCGGATATTGAGTTCATTTATCAGGGTGAGCCCCTCGGACTGGCCCATGCGATAAAGGTTGCGAGGGATTATCTCGGTGATGACGATTTTGTGATGTATCTTGGTGATAATATACTCAGGGAGGGTATTGTAAGGCATTTGGAGCATTTTAAAAAGGGCAATTTTGATGCAAGCATCTTATTGTGTGAGGTTGAAAACCCTCAAATGTTTGGGGTGGCCGAGCTTAGTGAAGATGGGAGGACAATTAAGCGCTTAATTGAGAAGCCCAAAATTCCCCCGAGCAATCTGGCTTTAGTGGGGATTTATTTCTTCAAGCCCATAGTTCACGAGGCCGTTGAGAACATAAGGCCCTCTTGGAGAAACGAGCTAGAGATTACAGATGCTATTCAGTGGATTATTGACCATGGCTATAAAGTTGGATGGACAAAGGTTGAGCACTGGTGGAAAGATACAGGAAAGCCAGAGGACATTTTGGATGCAAATAGGTTAATTCTGGATGATATTAGAAGTGACATTAAAGTGGAAACCAAAGCGAGAATTCACGGGAGAGTAATAATTGAGGAAGGCACTCAAATTGATGAGAGCACAGTGATTAAGGGCCCGGCGGTAATTGGTAAAAATTGCGTGATTAGGAACGCCTACATTGGGCCTTATACGAGTATCGGCGATGGTTGTGTTATTGAGAACACTGAAGTAGAGGATTCGGTTATTTTAGAAGGGAGTGAAATAAGAAACGCTGGAAGAATCCTTGAGAGCCTGATAGGAAGGGGGGTTAAGATATTAAACTCTGATAACCACCCTATTGGGAGAAAATTGGTCGTTGGTGATAACTCTCAACTAATGCTGTGAGGTGGAGTTATGAAAGTTTTAGTAACCGGTGGTGCGGGATTCATAGGGAGCAACTTCATCAGGTATGTTTTGGAAAAGCACAGAGACTGGGAAGTGATAAATTTAGATAAGCTTGGGTATGGTTCAAATTTGGCAAATTTGAAAGATATTGAAGATGATGAAAGGTATACGTTCATTAAGGGGGATATAAACGATTTTGAGCTTGTTTCAAAGCTCATTAAGGAAGTTGATGCTGTTGTGAATTGGGCCGCAGAGAGTCATGTTGACAGAAGCATTTCAAATCCCTACGCATTCATAGAGAGCAACGTTCTCGGTGTGTATACGATACTTGAAGCGATAAGGAAGGTTAATCCTGATGCACGCTTGGTTCACATAGGCAGTGACGAGGTCTATGGAGACATAATCGAAGGCTCTTTCACTGAAGAAGATAGATTAATGCCATCCTCTCCATATTCAGCAAGCAAGGCCGCTGGAGATATGTTGGTTTTGGGCTATGCGAGAACTTACAACTTAAACGCCTCCATAACGAGGTGCACTAACAACTACGGCCCTTACCAGTTCCCCGAAAAGCTCATTCCCAAAACAATAATCAGGGCAAGCATGGGGCTTAATATACCTATTTACGGCACGGGCCAAAATGTTAGAGATTGGCTATACGTTTTGGATCACTGTGAGGCTATAGATATTGTTTTAGAGAAAGGTGAGAGGAGAGAAATTTACAACATCTCGGCCGGAGAAGAGAAGACCAACCTTGAAGTCGTGAAGACCATCTTAAAGCTCATGGGTAAGGATGAGGATTTAATTGAGTTCGTCGAGGACAGGCCAGGTCATGATTTGAGGTATAGCCTTGACTCAACCAAGATCAGGGAACAGCTTGGCTGGAAGCCAAAGCATGACTTTAAAGAAGGAATCAAAAAGACAGTTGAGTGGTATTTAAACAATGAATGGTGGTGGAGGCCGTTAGTTAATGAAAAAGTCCTCCATCCAACGCCTTGGAAGTTGAGGTGGTAAAGCTAAAATGGAGTATTTGGAACAAAAAGCAGAGTGATAGCAGTAGGAAAGTTTATTTAACTCTTAAGCGTGATTCATTATCTGAGGAATGGAATATGAGGAGCAAATATAAAAAGATTGAGTTTGAGTTTAAGCTTCCCGATGGGGTGAACATAGAGGAAATTAGAAAGGGGATTAGGCGGGTTATTTTAAAGTGCCTTAAAGAAGAAGGATTGGGTGAAAAAGAACTTGAAGAAGTCAGGATAAATATCAAGCTGGTGGAGGAGAAATGAAGGATTTAAAAGTCGAGATTATTCTTCCAAGTGAGATAAAGAAGAGAAGGATCAGTAAGGAGATAAAGGAATATATTGAAGCAGTCAAAGCCGCGGAGAGGTTAAGCAAACTTCTTGATGAGGTGGACTTGGATGAAATCGAAAAAGAAGCTGAGAACTTCAGACGAAAGTTTAAGTTCAGAGGTTCTTCTCATTGACACCTCGGTCTTGATTGATCATTTCAAAAGGATAAGGTGGTAGCAATGCCTTTTGAATTTAAGAGGTTAGAGATTCCGGATGTGATTTTGATTAAGCCTAAGGTCTTTGAAGATGAGAGAGGTTTTTTCATGGAGACTTACAAAAAGCCAGATTTTGAAAAGGCCGGGATAAAAGGGGAGTTTGTTCAGGATAATCACTCAAAGTCTAAGTACGGTGTTCTTAGGGGGCTCCATTTCCAAAAAGGGCCCTACGCTCAGGCTAAGATCGTTCGATGTATACGGGGAGTTATCTATGATGTTGCCGTCGATTTAAGGAAGAACTCCCCAACTTTTGGGGAATACGTAGGAGTTCTTCTTTCAGAATTCAATAAATATCAACTCTACATTCCAAAGGGATTTGCTCATGGCTTTGTGGTTTTAAGCGACGTTGCTGAAGTTGTTTATAAAGTAGACAATGTTTATGCTCCTGATTATGAGGGAGGCCTAATCTGGAATGACCCAGATGTGAATATTCAGTGGCCAGTTGAAGACCCAATAGTTTCTCCAAAAGACCAAAAGTGGCCAACTTTGAGAGAATTAATTGAGAGAGGTGAGCTGTTCTAGGTATTCGGCATTGGAGGAAATTGACATGATGCTTGCAAACTTACCAAATTG
>QMUF01000164.1 GCA_003663525.1 Thermococci archaeon
AGCCAACACTAGCGGATGGAACTGCCGGAGGAATTGAAAAAGATTCTGTAACTTTTGAACTATGCAGAAAGTATGTGGACGACTTTATCTTACTCTCTGAGGAAGAGATTGCAAAGGCCATTCTTTTAACGCTGGAAAAACATCATATGTTAATTGAAGGAGCAGGTGCACTTTCAGTAGCGGCCTATTTAAAGGAACCCGCAAGATTTAAAGGCAAGAACGTTGTCCTTATACTCAGTGGATGCAGGATAAGTTTGGACAGACTTAGAAAAATTTTAAAGGCGTTTGGTTAACTTTCTCTTTTATTTTCTGCCCAAATGACGGAAATTTGTTTTCAAAGATAGGAAAAAAGGAAGCTCAAACCCCAAATTTTTCTTCAATGTATGCTTTCAACAGCTCTTTTGTAGCAAGAATTCCTTTAATATGGGTTCTCTCCATTCCATGGCTTGCATGAACACCCGGACCGATTAAAGCTACTCTAAAGTCCCAACCTGCTCTAAGTGCTGCCGAGCCATCAGAACCGTAGTATGGGAAGATATCGACAACGTAAGGTATGTTTTTCTTTTCAGCTAATTCAATGAGTTTTGTGCTCATTTCATAATCATATGGTCCTGTTGCATCTTTTGCGGCTATTGATACAGCGGTTTCTCTACCAACTACTCCTTTACCCACAACACCCATATCCACAACGAGAAGCTCTTTTGTGCTTGTGGGATAGCCTGATGAACCGCCGTGGCCAACCTCTTCATATGGTGAGAAGAAGAATGCTACTGGAAGGTTTTCAAGTGTCTCCGGCCCAAGATCAAGCATTAAATCAATCATAGCGGCAACGCTAGCTTTATCATCAAGGAAATGTGCCTTGACAAATCCGTTAACATACTCAAACTTCGGATCGAAGGCTATGAAGTCACCTGGTCTTATACCCAGGTCCTCTGTGTCCTCTTTCTTCTCCACTTCGGCGTCGAGCCTTATGTACATGTCCTCCTCTTTTCTCTCCTTTTTCCTTACTTCTTTGTTTACGTGAGCACTTGGGTTCTTTAAGAGAAGGGTCCCTCGGTAGCGTTTTCCAGAGCGAGTGATTATTGTACAATATTCGCCTTCAAACGTCGGCAGAACTAACCCACCAATTGAGGTAAAGCTCAAGTGGCCCTCTGGTAGGATGCCCTTCACCATTGCCCCCAATGTGTCAACATGGCCTGCTATCACGAGTTCTGGCTCTGGATGGTTTGTTGCTATCAATGCTCCCTTGTTGGTGTAGTACGTTTTAATCCCTGCTTCGTTTAACATCCTCTCAATATGTGTGAGAACATCTTTCGTATATCCAGTTGGAGATGGTACCTCAAGAATTTCCCTCAAGATTTCAACGACGCGTTCCATAATATCACCAGAAAAAATTGTAGGCAACGATTGAAAAAGACATCGGTATATGGACCAAAACTTTTTATCTTTTTGTGAAGACTCCTTCCGGGAGGGAGGGGATGAAAACACTCTAAAAGTGAGCACCGAAAAGTTTAAATACTCTTGCCAGTAGTAATTAGTAGTTCAACAATTTGAAAGGTAGCCGGCGATTCCCTCGTTGGAGGGATAGTCGGTAGTGGCCGTGTGAACCGGCCAGTGAGAGTGAGGCTACTGGCAACGGGATGCCGGATGAACTCTCACGAAGCCCCATCCGTTAGGGTGGGGTAGTTCACTCATTCCATTCCTCATAGCCATCTAGATGCAATCAACTGAAAGTGAGGAAATCGGATTACATCCTTTGAGGGAAGATAAGATGATAAAAGCTCTAATCTTTGACGTTGATGAGACCCTCGTGTATTATGAGGGTTATGATGGTAGGGAATGGTTTGAGAAGTGGGCTAAAAGGGAGATAGAAAATCTTGGGGTCAGTGTATATTTTGAAACATACAAAAAGATGGTAAAGGGAAAACTGCCACGAAGTTGGGTCGAGAACCTCGGTGTAAATCATGTAGAATTTTGGAAAGCCATAGACAGGGCAAACCTTAAATATAGAAAATGGGCCGCAGAGCAGGGTTTAATAAAGGCTTTTCTGGATGTGGATGTCTTAAAAAGCTTCAAAGAAATGGGGCTAAAAATGGCAGCGGTGAGTAATGCCTCTCAAGATTGCACAGAATTTGTATTAAAACTTTTTGACCTAAAAAGGTATTTTGATGTTGTTCTTGGGAAGGACTACAAGTATTTAGATGGTGCTAAACCCAACCCATATCTAATCAAAAAATCCCTCAAAGCATTAGAAGTTTCTCCCAAAGAGGCCCTTGTCGTGGGGGATTCGCTTTCAGATATTTTGGCTGCTCATAGAGCTAGAACCAAGGTCGTGCAGGTAATGAGATTTGGAAAGATAGAGGGCGCTGATTATTATGTAGAAAATTTGAACGAGCTTGTCCAATTGGTACGCTCGCTAATAGATAAGGATTTATAAAGGAACACCCTAATTTATAATGCCCCTGCGCGAGGACCCACCCAACTAATGAAGGTGGGGGCGATGTGGGGGCAACAGCTCGGTCATAGCGAGGTCCCCACGGAAGGGCCTTCCGCGTTACGGAGCGCAATGACCGTGGGAAACCCTGGCCGAGTACACTCTTCTGGCCCGCCTGGGTTAAGCCGCTTGAGATTGCCTTATGGCTTCAATGAGGGCGGTTGTTACGGGCGGGCCACATTTCATGCTAAATCTATTTAACGAGAAAACCCCTATACTTCTGTATATGAAGACAGCCATTGAAAAAGGGCCTGAGGGTACTCATTACGAGGACAGAATCCTTGGACCTCAAGCGTATTTAATCGAGAAGAATAAAGATAAATTAATTCCTGCTAACATCGTGAACAGGGTGATAGCGTACATTACTGCAGTGATGGAAGTTAAGAGTGCTATGGGCGTTATTGTAGCAGCCCCAACTACTGGGGCTTGCGCCGCTTTACCGGGTACGATCATTGGCATGGCTGATGAATTGGGACTTGGTTTGGATGAAGTGGTTAAGGCAATGCTAGCGGCTGGAATGATAGGGGGCCTTATAGCTGATAAGACCGGGTTTGCTGCAGAAGTGGGTGGTTGTCAGCTTGAGTGTGGAGCGGCTTCAGCAATGAGTGCAGCTGGCTTAGTTCAATTAGCTGGAGGGAGTGCAGAGGAAGGTGTAAGTGCAGCTTCAATTGCTTTGCAAAATATACTTGGATTGGTTTATGATCCTGTGGCGAATAGGGTAGAGTGGCCTTGTCTGGGGAGGAACGTAATGGCAGGCGTTAACGCTATAGCTTCAGCTAATATGGCGTTAGCGGGGTATGATGAGGTTGTTCCGTTGGACGAAACTTTAGAAGCTATGAGGGAAGTTGGGGGTTTAATGCATTTTAAATTACGCTGTACTGGCCTTGGAGGCTTATCAGTAACACCAACCTCAAAGAAAATCCATACTGAACTAGAACAACACGCAAAGAAGGAGTGATATCTATCCCTTGAAGAATAAGACTTCCAAATGAATTGGATTAAAGCTAAGATAATCAGTTAAAAACCTAATTAGAGCCCAAATGGGAGTTCTTAAACTTTTGTTTTTCTCTGCTATAAGGAATTGTAACCTATAGGATGTTTAAATTTGTAGGGGTTTAGAAATTGAGACCAATTCCTCTACTGCCAAAAGGAGTTCTTCAGGTGTCTTAGGATAATAAGTACCAACCTCATAGTTTCTTTTCAAACTTGTTGCGAGTAACTTCCCGGACGACT
>QMUF01000165.1 GCA_003663525.1 Thermococci archaeon
GATAAAAAGTGAGCGTTTTCTTTTTAAAACCCTTTTATTTTTTTCTCTTGGTGAGAAAATGAGAGTTATAGGTGTCGATCCTGGGACAAAGAGTTTTGACATTATCGGCCTCGAGAACGGAAAGATAAAACTCGACCTCAGCTTTCCGAGTGAAGTAGTTGCAGAAGAGCCAAGCAAAATCGTTAAAGCAATAGAAGACTTCAACGCAGAGTTAATAATCGGCCCCTCAGGATACGGTGTTCCACTTAAGCATATAAAAGAGCTGACTGAGAAAGACCGCTTTGAGATGACACTTGTTAGGGAAGAAGAGATGAAAGAAATCCCCGTCCTCATTGGACTGCAAAAGATGGTAAGTGAGATGGCCGAAAAGGACATGAATGTCTGGTTTATTCCTGGGGTTATACATCTTCCAACAATTCCCGAGTGGAGAAAGTACAACAAAATCGACATGGGAACATCGGATAAAATGGCTATAACGGTTCTTGGTATCTACGATCAGGCTAAGAGACTTGGGATAGAGTACAATAAGGTTTCGTTTGTCCTGCTGGAGGCTGGCTTTGGCTATAACTACGCTGGAGCCGTTAAAGATGGAAAGATAGTAGACGGGGTTGGGGGCACAATATTTCCAGGGCCTGCTTACATCAACAGCGGAGCATTGGATGGAGAAGTACCTTATTTAATTGGGAAGCTCAAGAAGTGGCACCTTTTCTGGGGAGGTGCTTCCATAATCGCCGCTGAGAAAATATTGCCACCGGAGGAATTTGCAAAGCGTTTGGATGAAGAGTCTTTTGCAAAAGCCTGGGAGGCCATGAAAGATGGCTTTATCAAAGCCGTTGCCAGCGAACTTGCCGTTGTGAGAGATGCTAAAGAGATAATACTCTCAGGCAGGCTTATGCGCATAAAAGAACTTAGAAAAAACGTTAAAGACCTCTTTGAGGATCACTTTGATCTCCCAGTGGTTAAACAGAGAGGGCTAGAAGGAAAAGCAAAAGAAGCAGCCCAGGGAAGTGCAATAATCGGCGATGGCTTGGCTGGAGGAGAATTTAAGGAATTTGTTGAACATGTTGAAATAAAGAAGAGCTACGGAAGTGTCCTCAATTATGTGAAGCTTCCTTTGAATGTTTGATCTTCTGCTAATTTTTTAACCTTAGGTTTACAACCTTTCTTTGGTGGTGTTTATGAAAAAAGTGGTTATCATAGGTGGCGGAGCGGCTGGAATGAGCACTGCATCAAGGGTGAAGAGGTTAAACCCCGAATGGGATGTTAAAGTATTTGAAGCGACTGAATGGGTTAGTCATGCCCCATGTGGAGTGCCTTACGTCGTTGAAGGAATCTCTCCAAAGGAGAAGCTCATGCATTACCCACCCGAATTTTTCACCAAAAAGAGAGGGATTGATCTGCACTTAAACGCAGAGGTCATAGAGGTTGAACAGGGTAGCGTTAGAGTAAGAGAGAAAGATGGGGAGAAAACGTATGAATGGGACTACTTAGTCTTTGCAAATGGTGCTTCTCCTCAGATCCCACCCATAGAGGGCGTGGAATTGAAAGGAGTTTTCACGGCAGATTTACCACCAGATGCAGTCGCAATAAAAGAGTATATGGAAAAGAACGATGTAAGGAATGTTATAGTTATTGGAACCGGTTATATAGCACTTGAAATGGCCGAAGCTTTTGTAGTTCAGAGGAAGAACGTAATTCTAATTGGAAGAAGCCAGAGAGTCCTAAGAAAGACCTTTGACAAAGACATCACCGACATAGTAGAAACAAAACTTAGAGAACACTTAAATCTTCGTCTGGAGGAAGTGACGCTAAGGATAGAAGGAAAAGATAAAGTGGAGAAAGTAATCACTGATGCAGGAGAATATAAAGCGGACCTAGTCATCATAGCTACCGGAATCAAGCCAAACACGACGCTCGCACGCCAGCTTGGAATTAGGATTGGAGAGACTGGAGCAATATGGACAAACGAGAGAATGCAAACAAGCATTGAAAATGTTTATGCAGCTGGAGATGTTGCAGAGACAAAGCATTTAATCAGCGGTAGAAGAGTATGGATACCATTAGCTCCCTCGGGCAACAAAATGGGTTATGTAGCGGGAAGCAACATAGCTGGAGTTAACATAAGCTTTCCGGGTGTTCTTGGAACGACCATAACTAAATTCATGGATCTGGAGATCGGAAAAACCGGATTAACAGAAGAAGAAGCATTAAAAGAGGGCTACGATGTTAAAACAGCGTTCATAGAAGCTAGAATAAAACCCCACTATTACCCGGGAGCAAAGAAGATATGGCTTAAAGCTGTGGCGGATAAAGAAACCGAGAGACTCCTAGGGTTGCAAGCGGCAGGAGCGGAGATACTTCCAAGAATAGACGCCTTTGCAGTTGCTTTGCAGGCAGGTTTTACAACCAAGGAGTTGTTCTTTGCTGATTTGCCCTATGCACCACCATTTGCCCCAGTGTGGGATCCACTGGTTGTTTTAGCTAGGGTTTTGAAGTTCTAGCCATTTTTCTTAATTTTAAGTTCTCTTAAAAAGGCTTATATAAGTTAGGTGGCAAATTAAAACCATGAAGGCAATAAATAAAACGCCCTGCCTGTCTTTGGCATATCTCTCCATAGCTATACCGTTAATATCAATCGCCATGGCGATATTTCTCTCAGATTGGTTCAGCATCACAAACAACGCCCTGAGCGATCTTGGACATGCCACAAGAAGCTCCGTTGCTCCTATATTTAACTTCGGCCTGAGCCTTGGAGGGGCCCTTATAATCTACACCTCAACATTGTGCATATACAAAATTAGCAAAGCTTTTTCCGTGGTGGGGTTCCTAGTTGGGTTTACACTGATTTTGGTGGCGGTCTTTGACGAAATTTACAGAGGTCTTCACTTTACGGTTTCCGTGGCATTCTTCCTATCTCTTGCAGTGTTCTTAATTGCTTATGGGATATACTTTAGAAGCTACCTCCCTTTGCCTGCTTTGGTAGTTGCAATAATAGCCTGGGTTCTTCATTTCATATATGACATTCCAAAAGGAGTGGCGATTCCAGAGCTTGTGTCGATATTTGCAACACTCCCCTTCTATATTACTGTGATAAAGCGTTTTCAAGAAAGATGACTTTGAAGTTATTTTCTCGCGATAATCCATCCTACCGGTGGATGCTCTGCTCCCTTTTTCCATTTCTCGTACGCCTTATCCCATCTTTCCAACAGCCCAACACGTTTTTTCTCATTCTTTATCTGTTCTACATACTCCCGAGGAATGTATCCGAGATAGTGTGGAAGGTTAGGTTCAAAGACTCCGCTTTCAATTATTCTCCCTCCTGCCTTTTCAAGGAGTTCCTTTAATTTCTCCAAGGGGAGATAGTGTAGATCATCCTTCTCGCCAAAGAGTGCCTCGAAAATTTCTTCTCTCAAATTGTACATCTCCAAGTGAGCTTCCTGTGCTTGGTTTTTAGCTATTGGTAAAGTTTCTGCTATGAAAACCTTCTCCGCCGCACGGAGCATCTCGGTGAAGACTTTAACCATTGTTTCCTCGCTCTTCAGGCTCCTCACACCGTGGACAAGCACAGCCAGATCAAAGGTCTTAAAAGGAAACGGAAGCTCTCCAGCGTCCACCTTTAAAGGGATTATGCGATGCCTTAGCCCTGCTGAAGATGTTATTTCCTCAAAAAAGTACCACCTCGCGATGTCTATGGC
>QMUF01000166.1 GCA_003663525.1 Thermococci archaeon
TCAAGGCCCATAAGCCCTTAAGATATCATCCTGAAAATCCAAAGAGGCTTGAATTTGCCATTGAAGGCCTTAAAGAATTCTACTTATGGAAGAATGTAGAGGAACCTCCGAGGGCGGAAATAAATGATATTTTAAAAGTTCACTCAAACGAATACGTTAAAAAGATACAGGGTCTTTCTGAGAGTGGATTCTCTTTTATTGACCCGGATACATACGTTTCTCCGCACACGTGGGAAGCGGCCCTCACAGCTTTTGGAGCATCTATGCAAGTGGCAAAGCTCGCACTCAAAAAGAAGGACGTTTATTTGGCTTTGATTAGGCCTCCAGGACATCATGCAGGGAAAAAGGGAAGGGCCCTTGGTGCACCTACTCTTGGTTTTTGCATATTTAATAATGCTGCAGGGGCAGCATTAACGCTAAAAGAAAAAGCTGGAAAGGTTGTTATAATTGATTTTGACGTCCATCATGGCAATGGTACTCAAGATATATTCTGGGATGATGGAGATGTTGTTCATATAGATCTCCATGAAAGTGGGATCTATCCAGGGAGTGGTGATATATATGAAATTGGTGGAAGGGGTGCAGAAGGAAGTAAAATAAACCTTCCAATGCCCCACTATTCAAAAGATGATGATTACATCTTCGTTTGGCAGGAAATAGTTCTTCCCATTTTAGAGGATATCGGTCCACGGGCCATTGTGGTCTCAGCAGGTTTTGATGCCTTCAAAGGGGATGGTTTAGCTACGATGGAGCTGAGTGAGAGATTTTATTACTTTGCTGGGGCTTCGCTTTCAAGGTTCAGTTTGGCCATTATTCTTGAAGGAGGATACAGTGTGGGATTAAAGAGGGGGCTCCCTGCTTTTATTAGGGGCTATCTAGAAGGAGAACCTGAATTTGAGAAGATTTCCCCAAAATATGAAACGATTAAGGTTGTTGAAGAGGTTAGGGAGATACAGAGTGAGTGGTGCGGGTTTTAGCTTAAAAGAATATGGAAGAGTTTTTTGATGATGTTTTTGACGGAATGGTTGTTTGGAACTACAAAAATGTTTTTCTTGTTCAAGGTCTGCCTTTACTGGGAAGGCTAGGGAATTGTGTGAGAAAGAGGGTGTTATGATGCTCAAGCATGAGGATTTTAGGTTAATTTTGGACTAAAGGACATCTTTGAGTTTTAGAATTCTCATGTTATCCCTACCAAGTTCCTCTCGGTAATTTGTTCTTTTCCGACGGGAAGAGTTTCAAGCTCAGACAGTATCTCTCTGCTTTTTATACAAGCTTCTTCTTTACTCATCTCGTTATCCTCCCCCTATTTCTTTCCCAACTTCGTCCAGCGTTTTCAGTATCCCTTCCCAATAAATCAAATCCTTCTCATCCCGTATCCTCTCTTCATTCACCAAATATGCTCCTTCTGAAACCTGAACAATCAATCTCCGCTCCAAAAGTTCCTTTAGGGTATCATCCAGAGACTTCCAAGGCTTTATTATGTTCGAAAACATCTCTCTGTTAACATAGTATAACTCTCCCAGAAATCTCTCAAGGTCTTCTTTGGTAACTCCTTCCTCTTCCCCCTGAACATGCTGGATGTAGTAGATAATGTTCAAAAGGAGAAACCTTCTTCGTCCGGCCCTAAGCCAATCTTCCCAATGCTCTGGATGATCCTCTGGATGTTCTACACAATCGCGTATATATTCAATAATTCGAGACACATCCCGTTCTGGAGGCTTCCCCATTTTTTAAACCTCCCAGCTTTCTCCATTTCTCAAAACAACCGCCTTTTCATCCCACTTATTCTTAAACCATATTGGATTCTCAGTATGAACTGGAATGATGTAGTCTGGATCAATCTCATCAATGACCTTTCTCAGTTCTCCTTTTGAAACATGTCCCGAGGCATGCAAACCTTTCTCGAAGATTGGTTTTCCATATCCATCTATTCTGAATCCATGGACTTCAAAGCCAAAGTATTGCAGCCAGTTCCAGAGTCTTAAAAAGCTGAACTCCTGTTCTTCCCCAAAGGCCTCGCTTGAAGAGTAGATGTAAGTCCCGCCATTGGGCATTATGTCCAGCAGGTGCGGCATGTCGTAGAACGAGAAGCAGAGGATGTAGTTTTCTTGGTTCTCCCTAATCTCAAAGGGAGAGATGTAATACTCAGCATAGTTGCTCCAGACTACAAGTTCTTCCCATTTTTGCCGACTGGCTTTGAAATTTCCATAAATCTTCAAGCCTTTAAGTCGATCAACACCGTCAACTATTTTCAAAGCATGTAAAAAGTAAGCATCTTTCGCTGTGACTATTAACTCTCTCCCCGTTTTCTCTGCAATTTCTTTAAAGCTTTCAAGTCTCTCAAAATTCCTCGCCGAAAAGTCCGCTATTACAAGACCTTTGGCCTCTTCAACAATTTTTAGAGCATTTTCATAAACTTCTTGCTCAGAAACGTTCTCATGCTCTTCTCTCCCAACCCTTGTTCCTTCGGTAATTAAGACGCTTGCATTTTTTGCCTCCTTGATGAATTTCCTTGTTTCGTTGCTATTTTTTCCGTGAAGTCTAAAATCACCAGTGTAGGCTAAACTGATGTCTCCTTCAATTATGTATGCTGTGGCACCATAAATTGAGTGATCCACACTGAAAGCTTTAATTTCAAAGCCCAAATCTTCCTCATCAAGAGTTTTCACGTCATTTGGAATGATTTTCTTGGCTCTGGATGACTCCTGCCCGGGCCTGTAAAAGAGGAAGTCATGAAAAGAAGATATGTCCTCGGAGAGGATAACTTTTCTTGAGGGGTAATGGGAATTTCTATCTGCTTCGAGGATGTACCCCTCTTCATCTTTATTCTTTTTCACCTTGTAATAAGGAATCTCCATTCCAAAGTGACTACCTCCGCTGGAAGTGTCGTTTAGGGCTTTGAGAATTGCGATTGTTGTTGGGGAGCCAACTACGGGGATGTTCTCGTCAAGAAGAGCGACATTTCCCACGTGATCCAGATGAGCATGACTTATGAGGACTGCATTGGCTGGGACTTTTGGATATCGGGGAACTTCATTTGCAAGGTCCTTGGGAATTAAATCCCTTCGATAAATGTTAAGTTTTGGTATTAGGTTGAGATGCCAGAGGTCGTAAATTCCCCTTGCGATTCTTTCGCTTATGAATTCTTCGTAGTATAGGGAATACTTTGCAAAATTCATGCCAAAATCGAGGAAGAGACCATTAGTGTTTTCTTGAATGTAAATTTTTGTACCACCAATAGTATCAGCACCATCATAAATACTTATCCTCATAACTGAACCTCCAAAGCGTTTGCTGATTAGAAGTAAGGATATTTTACTTTGACAACTAATTCAGAGGGATATATAACTTTATCTATCTGTTTTTTATAATTTTGTTACAGAAGTTATCTATGCTCGCTACATTCATAAAGCATACACAAAAGGAAATTAAAAATAACTGAGAGACTAACAAGCAATGCAAATAACATTCTCACACCTTCTTCTATGCAGTTATCCTCCGTACTGCTTTGCTCTGATAATTTTTCTCTAAATGTTCAATAGCTCTCTTGACTCTATCTAGTAACTCAAGAATATGCTCTTTTTTCTCGAACAACACGAAATTTATTGGTTTGTCAAACGTTAGTTCTTCTCTTGTAGAGTGA
>QMUF01000167.1 GCA_003663525.1 Thermococci archaeon
ATAAGGAGGATAAATAAGGAGTATTATCAAGAAACTTGTGGTTAAGCCAAGTCCACTATACCCCAAGGATGAGAGAATACTTTTTCTCCCTTTCTAACCTCCACTTTAACTTTGAAACTGTCTTTTCAGTTGAGCTTTTATCTAAGGATTGTGGGGTCGATAATTTCCGCGATTTTAGGAGGATGAATCGTTCTTGAAGGAACTACTATTGCTCCATTAATCCCATTTATTCTTACCTTGTATGCCTTTACATCTCCAAATGTTCTTCCACCTTTTGAGAATCCCGGTATTGTTATGGGCTCAACATTGTAAAGAGCCTCATAAATCGTCTTGGGGAAAACCACTAAGATGTTCAAAGTTCCAGGATATGGGCTAAAGCCAAGGTATTCCCTTATTCTCTCTTTGTACTGTTCTACATAATATTTCCCTTCGCCTACTCCGGACACTACCTCTCCAACAATGTAGTTTCCATAGAGTACCTTGCCTATTTCTTCAAAAATAGATTCCAAAAATTGAATTCCTGGAGAAGTTACTTCAACAAGGGTTCTTTTTCCAGAAGTGTCTTTGATTACATATCCTTCTTTTTCCAAAGCTTCAAGCTTCCGCATAACTGATTGTGGTGAAGTTCCAATTTCTTGAGAAAGTTCTCTCAAGGTTATTCTAATCTTCTCCCCAACACCTCCCCGCTTTGCAATTGATATGAGCAGTTTAAGTTCCTCCATCTCCAGCACCTTTGGAAATTTTATCCGCAATCTTTAAGGGTTTTGGGTACCCCCCTTCATTTATTATTCTCACTATCTCTTCCGCAGAGTTTAAGTCAATTAAGTTGCCAACACTTACATAAGCTTTTCCAATTTTAACGCATTCTCCTATCGAATTTGGAAGGGGCCTTTTTGCAATTCCAATGGTTGGTTTCCCAATTAGGAGGCCTATATGGGAAGCTAATCCATATCCGCGGGGATGGGCTTTTCCATGTCCTTCCACAACTAGTAAATCGAACTGCTCTTCTTTTAACAATAGCAAAATCGGTCGGGTTTCTCTTAGAAAAAAATAAGTTGGAATATATGGAACGGTGACTTCTGTTTCAATGGTCTTTGTTTTCAAAACTTCACAAGAAGGGAAGGAACAGAGAACAAATGCAGCTTTAGCTTTATTTCCCTTATATGATACATCAACTGCAGCAATAGTTTTAATTTTTGAAATATCCTGAGGTTTCTCCACGATTCTTTTACTTAACTTTCTCTGGATCTCTGCAATTTTTTTAAGGTTCATTTCTCCACTCCTCGAGTTTTTTCTCTAAATTTTTGTTAATTTTGGCACGGGTAAGATCTTCGAGAGTTCGTTCAAGAATATACCTAGCTTGATCTTGCTTTTGCCTTATATTCACTAATCCTTTCGGATATTCCAGCGTGGCAAGTTCGTCGTAGAGTTTTTCCATGAATGCATACACTTCTTGGGCCTTTTCAATTTTGTCATTCAGCAAAAGGTTTAGAAAGTATCTCCTCAATTCTCCGATGAAGTCCCCTATACCTAAGGCATAAGCTGTCTCTGGAACCTCGATTTCTTTGGGATGTGGGAATTCTTTATCCAGAAGATAGTGATAGAAGAGATTGGCTTCTACATACTCCTGATGAGCATTTTGGACGTAACCAGTGAAATAAAGATCTTTATGCTCTGTGAGCATCTCTTTTAATTCATTTACTAGGTTTTTAGCTACCTCCAATCTTTTTTCTGCAATTCTAAGGTCTCCTCGGTGAAGGGCCTTTATACAATCACCACTTAACCTAACAATATCCCTAGTGAGTCGGAGTGCTTTTTCTCGCACCTCATCTTTTTCGTCTAGAACCTTTCTTACTTCGTTGATTATTTCAGAAATATTCATTAGCATCACCAAGACATTTTAAACATAGACGAATAAAAACCTTCAGTTGTGGATGTAGCTTATCTTATCATCTTCCTTGTGAGGTAGTTTTAACTATCTCAGGTAACCCTGGAGTTAAAAGCGCGTGTATCCATATTTGTGAGTACTCAAAGTTCCCTTAATCATAGCATCAGGCAGATTAGATGCATAATCTATTCTCACTTTTCAAAATTTGCTTTCTATGAAAAAATAACTGACAGTTATATATTAGGCCAGATATCATGCCGAAAAATATATAAAGGAACTTTCAGAGCTATGCACAGAAGAATCCATCGAGGTGATGATCATGGTCAAAAAGAATAGAAACATCATTGTTGAAGAGCTTGTAAGGACTCCAGTTGAAATGCAAAAGGTGGAGCTTGTAGAAAGGAAGGGGGTAGGCCATCCAGATAGTATTGCTGATGGAATTGCCGAGGCCGTTAGCAGGGCCCTATCAAGGGAATATATAAGAAGATATGGAATTATTCTTCACCACAACACGGACCAAGTGGAAGTCGTTGGTGGAAGGGCCTATCCAAGATTTGGAGGTGGCGAGGTAATAAAGCCGATATATATCCTTCTATCAGGTAGAGCTGTGGAATTTGTCGATAGAGAAATGTTCCCTGTTCATGAAGTTGCTATTAAGGCTGCGAAGGACTACCTCAAGAAGACAGTTAAACATTTGGATGTTAATAACTATGTAGTAATCGATTCGAGGATTGGTCAGGGGAGTGTGGATTTAGTTGGAGTTTTCAATAAGGTTAAGGAAAATCCAATTCCTCTTTCGAATGATACCTCATTTGGGGTCGGTTACGCTCCTCTTAGCGAGACTGAGAAGATAGTACTTGAAACTGAGAGGTTACTAAACAGTGAAGAGTTTAAGAAGAAATGGCCAGCTGTTGGAGAAGACATTAAGGTTATGGGCCTTAGGAAAGGAGAAGAGATTGATCTCACAATAGCGGCTGCAATAGTTGATAGCGAGGTCCAGAATCCACAGGAATATATGGAAGTTAAAGAGGGTATATATAATGCCATTAAAGAATTAACTTCTAAATACACGAATAGAGACGTGAACATATACGTTAATACTGCGGATGATCCAGATAAGGATATTTACTACATAACAGTCACTGGAACCTCCGCAGAAGCTGGCGACGATGGAAGCGTTGGAAGAGGTAACAGAGTTAATGGTCTGATAACTCCAAATAGACACATGAGTATGGAAGCAGCAGGTGGCAAGAATCCAGTTAGTCATGTGGGTAAAATATACAACATTCTTGCCAACTTAATAGCGAGGGATATTGCAGAAGAGATTGAAGGTGTCCAAGAAGTATACGTGAGAATCCTCAGCCAGATCGGGAAACCTATTGACGAACCTCTTGTGGCGAGTATACAGGCCATTCCAAAACTGGGTTACAAAGTCGAACAATTTGAAAGACAGGCATATGAAATCGCAGACGAGTGGTTAGCAAATATAACAAAAATCCAAAAAATGATATTAGAAGACGAAATCAACGTCTTCTGATTTAACTTATGCTTCCTTTCATCTTTTTGTGCATAAGAACTCTCAAGAACCTATCTTCCTCAAGCATTAGTTTCTCCTTTTGTTTTTTAATAAGTTCAAGCTTTCTTTGCAACCATTTGTCATCTTTCATCAAGCAGTCACCAGA
>QMUF01000168.1 GCA_003663525.1 Thermococci archaeon
GTTAGTATGCTTCAGCAGCTCGGTGCATTTCCTGCAAAGTGAGAATACCCCTGCTAATTTCCGTTTCAATTTTTTGTGATCTTAAACTTGAAATTTAAGAGACTCCATGTTATAGCATTCTTAAAAGAGAAAAGCTGAAATTTTAAGACTTCTAGATTTCTATGACTTTTCCAGAGTGGAGTTTTTCAAAATTCTTCCCGAATTCCCTTGCAAACAGTGCCTCGGCTTCAAGCCCTGTACAATGTCCGGTGAAAACCCTCTTAACCCCTAATTCTTTAAGGGCTTCTACAGTTTTCTGAATTCTTTCATTATCTGCCTCTATTAAATGGAATCCACCTATAACAGCATGTACTTTGGTAATTTCACTCAGTTCTACAGCCTTTTTTACCATGCTGATAATGCCGGGGTGAGCACACCCCCAATGACTACTAAACCTTTCTTAGTGTTTATTGCAAGCCCCATTTCATCCTCGATATCATCCGATCCTATTTTCCCATTTTCAAACTTATAAAGGCTTATTGTAGTATTTCTCTCGAACTCGACTTTCTCTTCTTTTGTTATTTCTCCAAGCGTAAAAACACCCGGCATTAACTTTATAATATCTCTGCTCAGAACCCAAACACCACCAAGTTTTTCAATTTCCTCTTTTGAGCCTCCTCTTAATGGGGGATACTCCTGCGTACATGAACTCTGGTTCCATGGCAAACTCACTTTAAAAAATATTGGGATGAGCGAATATAGGAATTTTTTGTTTACCTTCTTCATGATGCCCAGCAAACCGCCTGTATGGTCAAAATGGCTGTGTGAAAGTATTATCATATCCACTGTTTTTGGGTCAATTCCCAAAATTTCCATGTTGAAAAGAATGGGATCAGCATAAGATGCTGTATCAAAGAGTACTCTTGGTTTATTCCCACCAAATTCTACTTCAATCAAAAAGGAAACTCCATGTTGAGCCAAAAATGGACTATTATACCCAGCATAGTCCTCAGCTAGAGCATAGATTCTCAGCTTATCAGCTTCCCCAATGTTCACCGTCACCCTCATCAATAAATTTTAATTAAAGAGTTAAAACGATATCCCAAATATCAAACCTCCAAAACTTTTGGTTTCATTCCCAAAAATTCAGCAGCAGTTAGAAGGTTTTTATCAAGTCTTTCCGCAGTTTTCCATACTTCCTTTGTATGTTCTTTGAAGTGACGCTCTCTCGGCAAATGGTGGTCATAGATAATAATTTCTGCATCAATTTTCCTTACAATTTTCACCGCGTTATCAACAGCTCTTCTTAAATTGATCTTGTTGAGAAGGTAGCCGAGCATATAGGTCATAGGGCCATCCAAAATGAGAATATTGGGATTTTCTTTGAGTATCCACTCTGCATAGTCCTCTATTATGGGGCCGTTTAAATCGCTTGAATGGATGAGCTTCTCATCTTCATATTCAATCACAGTTGAAATAACCCATCCCACCCTTGAAAACTCAATTCCATGAAACATGGGGCCTGTAAATCTCACCTTTGTATCTCCAAACTGGAACTCCCTCCCATCAGCAAAATGAACTTCAACATCCTCAAACTTCACCTCCGGAATTTTAGGACTTCGGTTCCACATATCTGCCCTGTTTTCAAACCATTTTAACCCTTTCTCAAGGAGCTGCTTTCTCCGTGTATTGTACTCTCCAAAGTCTTTTGAAACGGCTATTGGTAATTTATCCATGGGGTTTGAGTATTTCTTTGCTTCCCCCTTTTTCCAGAGGTCTTCCAGCTTTAAGCCTCCAAAGTACCTGCAGAGGTTTGAATAGAAATAATCCGCTCGCTTCCTCTGGGAATCGTTTATGTATTCATTCGGGTTTTTGGCTAAAAGTCTCTTACCCCTGTAAACTTCCAAGTCATCGGGGAAGTAATGATCATAGTGGTAATGAGATATCACAAGGACATCAGCTTCCCTACTGGCATTTTTTATTGCTTTTTCTCCCTTAATTAACCATTCAACCTTTTTCTCCTCAGATGCTGGAAAGCTTGGCTGCATAATTGCAATTCCCGGATCTATTATTATGGAAATATCAGGAGTTTTAACTAACACACAAGAGCTCTTAGCTCCCATTGAATCAAACCAGACCGGTCTAAATGAAAGTGGCATAATACCTACCTCTTCTTTCTTAACTCAAAATTTAGGAGAAAAATACTCAATGCAAGAACTGCAAAGACTCCAACAAATGCAAAACCAAATCTAAAACCCAAGAATCCAACAACTATGGGACCCAACGCCTGCCCAACGTCTTTTATACTCTCCAAAAAGCCCAATGCTGTTCCTCTGAGTTTTGAGATCTCAGTCGCTAAAGGTTTAGTTGAAGCCTCACTAATCGAGGCCCCCAACGAAAAGAGTATTGCACCAGAGATTACTAAAATCAAAGAACTTGAAAGAGCAAACAAAAACATTGCCAAACTTAACATGCTGATCCCAAAGATTACAGGCTTTACTCGTCCAATTTTATCACTTAAATATCCAGCATAAGGTTTCACAACTGCCATTATGGAAATTTCAATTGTTAGGATCAATCCTGAAAGCCATGCTTTATTTTCGAAAAAATAAAAAAGGGGTAAAAAGGTCTCAATGCTTTGATAAGCCATGTAAACAGCTGCATCAAGTAGACCTAAAATCAGGAGGGATGAACTAAAAGAAAACTCAAACTTTTTGAGTTCTTTCTCAGTATCTGGGAACGTAAAAGTTAATACAAAAACTATTAAACCGAAAAACGAACAAAGCAAAAAGACTATCCAAAACCCTACAAAATATACTAGGCTACCTGCCAACAGAGGAGCAAAGGCCCTTCCAACAAGAGTTGAGGAGCTTAAAATTCCCATGAACGTACCTTTCTTCTCGGGGTAGAGATCACTTATTAATGCAAGAGAAACCGGTACAAAAATTGCGGTTGCCACTCCATAGTAAGCTCTTACCAACGCCAGTGTTATAGCATTGTTAACAAGGAAATACAAGAGAGGGGCTGAGAAAAACACAAATCCACTAATGTTGAGAAGCTTTCTTCTCCCATAGATGTCACTTAATAATCCAGAGATAAAATTCATGAAAATACCGGTTATAGTGGATACAGAGGCAATTAGCCCTATTTCTCCCCGAGTAAGCTCCAAACTCTGAGCATATAGTGGAAGTGTTGGTGATTTACTCATTGTAGAGCTGAGTATTGCAAAAAATCCAACCAGCAGGATCACATAGAGCATCTTTCTCATGTTATTTCCCAATAAGTTTCATTGACTCAAATATTAAATCATTTTCTTAAAAAAGCACTTAAACATTCAATGCTAAATATTTGATATGCCAGAGATAGAACTCAGTGGAAGAAGAATACAGTATGAGGTCAGCGTAAGAAAGGTAAGGTATATGAGAATCTACATGACCCCTAGTGGAAAACTGGAAATTATTTCTCCAACAAGAAGAGTTGAGCCTTTTTTACGAGCAAAAGAGAAATGGATTATAACTAAAATTGAAGCTATTGAAAAGGCCAAGCAGCTTTCAGGATTCCCTTATCTTGGGAGATTCTACAATA
>QMUF01000169.1 GCA_003663525.1 Thermococci archaeon
AGAGATTAAAAAAGAAGTTTTGCATTTAATAAAACCCGGAGCTTCTCTTTATGAAATCGCAGAATTTGTAGAAAAAAGAACAGTTGAACTTGGGGGCAAACCTGCTTTTCCATGTAATCTCTCTATCAATGAGATTGCAGCCCATTACACTCCTTATAATGGAGATAAGGCCGTCTTAAAGGAAGGAGACTATTTGAAGGTTGATTTGGGAGTTCATGTAGATGGTTATATAGCTGACACGGCCTTTACAGTAAGGGTTGGAATGGAGAGGGATGATCTTATTGAGGCCTCAAAAGAAGCATTGGAAAATGCAATAGGCGTTATAAAAGCGGGAGTAAAAATAAATGAAATTGGAAAGGCTATTGAAGAGACAATAAGGGGCCATGGGTTTAATCCAATAGTGAATCTTAGTGGCCATGTTATAGAAAGGTACAAACTGCACACTGGGATCTCAATTCCAAACATCTACAGGCCCCATGATAATTACGAGCTCAAAGAGGGGGATATTGTGGCTATAGAACCCTTCGCAACTACCGGAGCGGGGCAGGTTATAGAGACGCCACCTACTTTAATATATATGTATATTAGGGATAGGCCTGTGAGACTTCCCCAAGCTAGGACTCTTTTAAGTTATGTGAAGAAAAACTTCTCAACACTTCCCTTTGCCTATCGCTGGCTGCAAAACCTTATGCCAGAAGTGCAGCTTAAGCTAGCATTAATCCAGCTTGAAAAAGCCGGTGCTTTTTATGGATATCCAATTTTAAAAGAGATAAGGGGAGGACTTGTTTCCCAAGCTGAGCATACGGTAATAGTGGAGAAAGATGGAGTTTTGGTAACTACTTAATTACCTTTTAAATTATTTATAGGTAAGGATGGTACTGTCAGGATAACTTTGGCATCACTCCTTGGAAGTATTCAGATTTCTTGTTCATTTTTGACCGTTATTGGTTTGTATGTTGAGCAGTCTATTGTTAATTGGTGATGGTGAGATGTTTGAAGGTTTGAGAAGGTTTTGGGTTGGAGAGAAGAAGCCGGAAGTCAAGAAAGAGTACGCAAAGTGTGAGGCAGTAAACTTTCAGAGAAGGATAATTTGAAGGTAATGTTTACTTTAACGGTAAACGAGGCCTTTTAACCTTCTTTTCTTTGGAATTTTAAATTTAACCCACACTTATCCTGACAGTACCGAAAAGATTTAATAGTGAATTTTTAGTATTTGAATGTATGCGTACTTCCTCAGGACGTGATATAATGTCAGAGATTGAAGAGTTTTATAGTCTGCTTGATAGTTTGAAGTGGGGAGAAACAGTACTCTTGGAGCATGATTCACTCACTTCTCCAGCTCAAGGACTTTATTACATCATAAAATGGGCCATGGAGAGAAATTACCCAGTAGTTGTAGATGACTTCTTGGATACTCTTTACCTTTATGCCACACACATGAAGCTTGCAGGGTTTAACCCGAGTATTTTAAACAATGTGAAAATCATTAAACTGGGAGGGAAGTTAAAAGTTGGGGACATAGTAACAAGGCTTCCCGTAAATGAACCAGAAGTTTATGAAAAGAAGTATGCTGAAGTCACGGACTCGCTCTTCAAACAAGGAAAAGTGATTAACCCTGTGTTGGGCTTTGAGAGATTATTGGTGCTTGCTAACTCAAACCAGGAGATTCTAATGGAATTAAATGGTGTATTGGAATATGTTGGAAATGAAAAAAGGATTGCTTTTTATATCATTAACGAAGAGGTAATTGAAAAAAGCAATCCTTACATCGAATTCTTGCTGAGGGAAATGGCTACTACAGTAGTAAAAATGAGTAAAAAGGAATCCGGGATTGTTCTTAGCATATTAAAGTCAGTAAATAACGAGGTTGATGGAAAAGAAATGACCTTCTTATGATTTTTGCTCTTTCCTCGGTGTTGGCGCCGGGGCGGGGATTTGAACCCCGGCGGGACAAAGCCCAGTGGATCTCGAGTCCACCGCCTTCCCTGGCTAGGCTACCCCGGCGCTCCCAATTTGGAATTACAACCATTTGAAGGCTAGGCTCAAGATTTAAAGCCAACTTAAGAAGCTGTTCTACTGTCCGGCTCACGTTAGCGAATCTTTCCTTAGCGAGTGTCCACACTTGTCCATCAATTGTTATTTGATGCCTCTCACGAAGCCTTCTCGGAGTTCCTTTTGTACTATCAGACGCTTTTACACGCTTTCTATGTGTACTGACACTACCAGACATGTACACATCACCACCTGATATTTATAAACTCTTCCTATATATATTTTTCGCTTATCTATATAGATATGTATATCAAATAGATATATATCAAATACGCAAATTGGAGAAAAAGATAAATTCAATAACTTCAAAATTTTAATTAGGTGGAAGATTAGAATGCCAGCTCCAACATTTGAACATGGTATGCTGAGAGGAGTGGAAAGTGCTGTTTTTGCATTTATATACAGTATTGTTTTAACAACATTTAGAAGCGTCTTCTCTGAGTTAGATCCATCTCTCTTAGTATACGTGAATTTTGTTACAGTGTGTATTGTGTTTTCTGATGTATTAAATCTCATATATATGTTTTATTCTATAAAGTACTGGAATGTAGCATACTTATTTGGAAGAATTATAGGAGTAATGATAGCTTTTTCTTTAGGATTTTTTGACCCTCTTTTGTATCTTTCATTGATAATGTACTTAGGGTGCTTTCTTATAAAAACAATAAAAATCTTGCTTAGAGGTTAGCTATAATGACATCAAAACCCAATACAACAAATATGGGGAATGCTGTATCTAAAGAAATTAAAAAATACTTGCCAAAGATTGATTTAGTAGTAATAGTAATGCCTCTTGTATTATTATGTTTTGCAGGCTATGTACTGCTCTACTCTTTTCTTTTCACTACTATATATTCGGACATAATACTAGAATCAGTATTAAAAGAGATTTTTGTAAGGATTCAGCGTTTATCTATATTAGGCATCATCTTATTGTTTTTTGTAGTTACAATAGGGGTCAATAAAGCTATTGAAAGCAAAGAATATTATTTTACCGAGCTTTTGAAACTATCGAATGAACATAGACCCGTGGTTTATATTACGAACGGATTATTTGTTGCATTTATGGGGTTAGTGATCAGGATGATAATAATGAACAAAAATGTATTAGTCTTGTTGTTTATCTTGCTATGTGTATTTTACATTTTTCAGATTTTAGAGATATGTCTTCAGGAAACTCCTTTCTATTGGTACATTAAGCTCTTTTTGGGACTCTACGATGAGATAGGCCGGTTAGTGACACTTATAATTTATGCAATATTGATTGTAATATTAATAGAACTCTTTAAAAACAAAGGAAGCCTTTATGTGGCATTTTTCTTTTTATCTTTTTCATTCGGATTAATAGCCTATCTAAAGAATTTATTAAGACGGAATATATCCAAAAATTCTTAAGGATTTTTTAAATAAATAAAAAAAGTCCTTCGAGATAACACAAACACAATTAGTATAGTCCCCGGAAGTTGATTAATTTTATGTACATTAAATTCCAGCACTTTTGAGAA
>QMUF01000170.1 GCA_003663525.1 Thermococci archaeon
CTTCCGGGCCTCGCGGGGTTCAGCGGGCAAAGGGAGTTAGCGGAGCCCTTCAGCTCCACCTCTCCCACCGCCGGCCCCGTGGGACAAGGGCTCATGACTCCTCCCGGCTTCCGCCACTGAATTCAGGAACCGCCCCTCGGGCTTCGGCCCCCGCATATCGACGGTTTCGGGTTCCAGGGGACGCCGAACCCCCCATCATAGTCCGCCGCCATTCAATTATACCTATCAGTGAATATATAAAGGTTTGGTATCCTATAATCAGAGAGGACATAACATTTGATTTATATCATCTTACCAAAAAAGAGCCCTATTCCTTTTTGGATTCTCCACTCATAACTGCAGACGCTATCATATGGGCTAATCTTAAAGGCTCAGGAATTAAAGAACTTTTTTGAGTTAATCGTATTATTTCTTCGGCTTGATCATAAGAAACTCCAATAGCCTGATAATACAACTTCCCAGGGATTAACTCTTTTATTTTGCCTGCTTTGTGTAAGAGGCTTATTCTCTCCTCAGCATCTGAGAAATGTTTCTTTAAAGCCTTTTCCATAGCCTGCAAGTCAGGCCTTTTTCTTATCACTATTATTACGGGCAGTCGCGTCTCTCTGCTCAGCTCTTCAACATCAACTACGTTAAACCCTGCATAAGTTATTCCCTTAAGCATTATAATTCTCAGATCCTTAAAGCGGGAGCTGTTTATGGCCTCGATCATTTTTTCCGTTGCATCTCTTCCATCAACTTCAATCCATCTTGTTACAACTCCAACGACACCTTGAGAACCTTTCATAATGACTCCAACCAGAATAGTCTTATCTCGCTTAATCTTGGATTTAAAAGAAAAAGTGCCGTCATCAAAGCCAATGACTCTTATTTGGGGCTTTATTTTCCGGATCATTTTGTTACCTCTAACAGCCAGTTTAAGTACTCTTTATTGACGTGATCGACATCTATTCTTATTATAGCAGGAACAGTGTATGGATGAAGTTCTCTCAAAGCATCTTTAAGCTCACTCCAGAGGTCAACTTTTGTCTTTAATAGTGCTCCAATCTCATTGTCATTTTCAATTTGTCCTTGCCACCAGTAAAAGGCTTTGTGTTCCCTCAAATTAGCACAAGCTATTAGTTTTCTTTCCAAGAGTTCCCTCGTAATTTTTTCAGCACTTTTCCAATTAGGGAATGTTGTATAAACGAGTATCATCTCACTCATGTTCTTCCCCCAATGAGGATTAGCGTAAGATAAACTTAAATTTTATGTTAGGTTATTTCTTAATGGGGAGAATTAATGGAAATAGTGAGGGCACATTTGAAAATATATGGACGGGTCCAAGGAGTCGGGTTTAGGTGGAGTATGCAAAGAGAGGCAAAAAAACTAGGTGTCAATGGATGGGTAAGAAATCTTCCCAATGGTAGCGTAGAAGCTGTGATTGAGGGTGAAAAAGAAAGAGTGGAAGCTCTAATCGGCTGGGCCCACCAAGGACCAGCTTGGGCCCGTGTCACAAGAGTGGAAATCAGTTGGAAACCCCCGAAAGGGGAAAGAGGATTCAGAGTTGTAGGTTAATCCTCAGTATTCAAGCCTTCTATAACCACTTTCTTGGGACAATACTTAACCTCACAATAACTACAAACAACCCTTTCTTTGCTCTTTTCAGGAGTGTGAAGAACAAGTTTTCTAAATCCAGGGATCTCTTTTACCTTCACAAAGACTTCTACCGGTAAAGTACCGTCTATAACTATGTAAGCTTTAGCTTCCTCTTGTATTAAGTTTCGGCTAAATATTTCCATAACTTGAACATTACTTTCATTGAGATACCTCATGAGCTCTGAAAGTGCAAAAGGGTAATCCCTCTTTTCAAGCTCTATTTCTAGCACTTCCCACCCCATAATCGGTGCCATTGTTATCAAACTTGGAAGAGGATTTAACTTTTCAAATATCATTTTTAATGGATATGTCTTTTCTATGTATTCAATAGTGTGGTAGATTATCTTTCTATTAACCCCAATTACACGAGAAAGTTCACTTATCGGAACTTCCACTTCTCTCAGATATATCTTACCATTTTTCACACTTAAACCAGTCTCAAAAAGGAATTCTGCAACCTTCCTTCTTGCCGGAAAATTCTTAAAATAAGCATCTAGTATGAGCATCATCTTTGGTCACCTCTTATACAATATTGTGTACAAATGAATATTTAAGCTTTTCTACAACCAAAGTTTGCAACAAGCTTTAAAACCTCTTTTCCAAATATGAAAACAGTGTGAGAGTCTCCAAAAGGTGATGCCTATTCTAGTCGTTGGTATTGATATAATCAGTGAAGAACCAAAACGCTTTGCCGTGGTTAGTTGGTTTAATGGAAAACTCATCAAACATGGAGAGTTCACTTTCTATAAGCTTATCAGGTTCATACGAGCCAGAAAACCAGACATAGTTGCCATAGACAATATACACGAGCTTGGAGAGTATTTAAGAAAATTCATACGGACTCTTCCACAAGGAACGAAAATCGTGCAAATAACTGGTAGACCTGGGGAGCAGAGGCCCTTATGGGGGCTGGCCAAGGAACATGGAATTAGAGTTGGGGATAAGTTTAATCCTTATGAAGAAGCAAAAGTATGTGCTCTCCTAGCCGCCAAGGGGATTGGTTATGAGGTTTTGGCCTTTGAAGATGAAGTCATTATCAAAGTTTCAAGAGGGAGAAGTCAAGGAAAAGGTGGTTGGAGCCAAGATCGTTATAGAAGAAGAGTGCATAATTTGATACAAAATAAAGTGAGAGAGATTGAAGAGAGTCTAAAAAAAGCCAACATTCCCTTTGATATAGAAATCAAAGAAAAAGATCAAGGCTTAGAAAGAGGGGAGTTCAGAGTATATGCATCTAGAGAAGAACTTGCAGGATTAATAAAACCCATGCGTGGAGGGGATGTTGAAGTCCGGATACGACCTGTTGAGAGAAAAACCTTTGAGTTTGTCCCACTAAAAAGCGAACGTGCAATAAGAGAAAGAAAAAGTGTTATAGTCGGCCTTGATCCAGGTATAACAGTAGGAATTGCCGCTTTAGATCTCAATGGGCAGGTATTGACGACATACAGCGAGCGAAACATGGCTATAAGTGATGTGATTAAGTTTATAAGTGAAATCGGACACCCCATAATAATTTCTACTGACGTAAATCCAGCTCCAGGATTAGTAGAAAAAATAGCCCGATCCTTCAAAGCCCTCCTTTTTGTACCAAGAGAGAGCCTAAAGGTAGAAGAAAAGAACGAACTTTTAAGAAACCTTGGAGTAACTGTGGAAGATGATCATCAAAGAGACGCCCTAACAGCGGCCTATAAGGCATATCTACGTTTAAAACCGAAGCTTGACCATGTAGACGCAAAACTTAGAGAGTTGGAGATTGGAGGAAAAGGAGAAGAGATAAAAGCCCTTGTCGTACAGGGATATAACTTGGGAGAGGCCATATTAAAGGTCAAAGAAAAAGAAAAACCAAAAGAAGAAATCAGAGCAGCAGAAGAGAAAGAGGCCTCTCTAGATCTTGGCC
>QMUF01000171.1 GCA_003663525.1 Thermococci archaeon
CTTTTGGCTTTGGTGATAGTAACCTTAATTCTTTTTTGGTTAACTTAGTTTTTGGAGGTGAATTCTGTGCCGGAATTTGAGGTAACTCCATGGGAAGTTACAGGAATAGTGGACTACAACAAGCTTATTGAGGAATTTGGAACAACATCTCTGACAGAAGACTTGCTGGAAAAGACCAAAGAGCTTACTAAAAGTGAGCTTCCATTGTATTTTAAGAGGAAATTCTTCTTTTCCCATAGGGACTACGATTTGGTTCTCAAGGACTACGAAGAGGGTAGGAGCTTTTTCCTCTATACGGGAAGGGGGCCCAGTGGGCCAATGCATATAGGACACATAATCCCATTCTTCGCAACAAAATGGCTTCAGGAGAACTTTGGTGTGAACCTTTACATTCAAATCACGGATGATGAGAAGTTTCTATTCAATCCTAAAAGGGGGTTTGAGGATACAAAGAAGTGGGCTTATGAGAATATACTTGATATTATAGCTGTGGGGTTTGACCCAGATAAGACCTTCATATTCCAGAATAGCGAATTTACTAAAATATATGAGATGGCCATCCCGATAGCAAAAAAAGTAACTTACTCCATGGCAAAGGCCGTATTTGGGTTCAGTGATCAGAGTAAAATTGGAATGGTATTCTTTCCAGCAATTCAAGCAGCACCAACATTTTTTGAAGAAAAGCGCTCTTTAATTCCAGCGGCTATTGATCAAGATCCCTATTGGAGAATTCAAAGAGATTTTGCTGAGAGTTTGGGTTATTATAAAGCTGCAGCATTGCATTCAAAGTTCGTACCGGGTTTAACAGGTATAGGGGGCAAAATGAGTGCATCAAAACCTGAAACAGCAGTGTATTTAACAGATGATCCAGAGGAAGCAGGCAAAAAGATATGGAAATACGCCTTTACTGGGGGAAGAGCAACGGCAAAGGAGCAAAGGGAGCTTGGAGGGAAACCCGATAAGTGTGTTGTTTTCAAGTGGCTCGAGATATTCTTTGAACCAGATGATAAAGCTTTGCTTGAGAGATACCAAGCCTGTAAAAACGGTGAAATCCTTTGTGGGCATTGCAAACGCTATCTCATAGATAAGGTTCAAAACTTCTTAAAAGAGCACCAGAGGAAAAGGGAAGAAGCCAAAGATTTAATGGAGAAGTTTAAGTACACTGGAAAGCTGGCAAGGGAGCAGTGGGACAAAGCCATTCCTGAGCCTCTTAGAAGGTAACTTCTTTCTTTTGTTCTTTTATGATTCGAGATTTTTTGAAACAATACTTTTCTATTAAAATAGCTTCCCTCTAAGGGACGTTGATTGAATACCAGACTTTATAAGCACAGAGCTATAGTTATATCGGGTGGTCATATGATTCGCTTACCTTTTAGAGATGGTTTTTATGAGGTTAAACCAAGCAAAATAATTTGTCTTGGGAGAAATTATGCAGAACATGCAAAGGAACTCGGACATGAAATTCCTAAAGAGCCAGTTATATTCCTAAAGCCCCCTTCGGCCTTGATAGGGCCTGAGGAAACAATAATTCTTCCTAGGAAAAGTCAGCATGTTGATCATGAAGTAGAACTCGCAGTAATAATTGGAAAGAAAGGTAAAAACATTCCAAGAGCAAAGGCAATGGATCATGTTTTGGGCTACACCATTTTGATGGATCTTACTGCTCGGGATATCCAATGGAAAGCAAAGGAGAAGGGTCTTCCGTGGACTGTTGCCAAAGGATTTGACACATTTGCTCCAATCGGGCCACATGTGGTCGATAAACGAGAGCTTGATATCAACGATCTTGAAATTGGTCTTAGAGTTAATGGGGAAGTGAGACAGCTTTCAAGGACAAGCAAGATGATCTTCAAAATAGATGAAATAATTGAGTACGTTTCGGGCATAATGACTCTTGAGAAGGGGGACATTATAGCCACTGGAACCCCTGAAGGAGTAGGCCCCTTAAGGCATGGCGATGTTGTTGAGGCATGGATAGAGGGAATAGGAGTTTTAAAGGAGAAAGTGCTTGCTGAGCGTTCTATTCTTTGCTGATTTATTTTTTCATTTAATCACATAGCAGTGCACCATTAGGCCTCCATGTCCGATTAGGCGATGGTGAATAATTTTGAACCCATTCTCATCTAGGGCCTTTTCTATTGCTTTTTTCTCTGTTGTTATGAAAACCCCTCTCTTCTCCAGAACTTCAGAAAGTTCGGCAAAAAATTTCATGTAAAGCTTTGGAATAGTGCTTTTTCTCCCTATCTTCAATCCGTAGGGGAGATTGCTTATGGTAAAATCAACGCTTTTGAGGTATTGAGAAAGTTTTGTGGCATCACCATGGATGAACTTTATCCTATCGATTACCCCTGCTGCTAAAGCATTCATCTTTGCTCCTTTTAAATGCTTTTTGTACTTTTCAATGCCTGTAATTCTTCCTTCATACTCCCTAAGTGCTAGCTCAATTAAAATCGTCCCGCTTCCGCACATGGGATCTACAATGCTTCCACCATCTAACCCCGCCAGTTCTATCATTGCGTTTGCTATTGAGGCTTTTAAATGGGCTGGGTGATCGTAAACACGCCAAGGCCGCTTGTGAAGGGAAGAATCTCCTGTTGTGTCAATTCCTAAGAAAAAAATATCGTTGATGACCTCGGCCCTAAAGATTACAGTTGGATGATCTAAGTTTACTCTTGGGGTTCCTAGCTTTGAAAGTTTGTCATATATGGCACTTCCAACGGTTTTTGCAATGTCAATGCTTGTAAATTTATGTTCCCCCTTTCTGAAACCCCTTACTGCAAAGCTTTCACTCACCTTTATGTACTTCTCAATTGGAGAGTTTAACACAAAATTATAGATTTCTTGGAGGGCTTTCTCCTTTTCTAAATTGGGGATTTTGGTAGAGGAAACGTGAAGAATAACCCGGTGTAAAAGTTTAGAGTTTTCATTCAAGAAGGATGCAACCTCAAACTCTCTCTTCTTTCCTTTATCGTCTGAATAATAAGCTTTCTCAACCTCGGTTAAGATTCTCCCTTCAATACCAAATGGCTTTTCTTCGACTTTTCCCTTTAGACTAACGCTTCTGAGGAGCATTTCAACTTCCTTTTTTGCAAGATCCTCTATTCCTCGGGAGGTTGTTAACATAAACTTCATGGTTTCTCACTCCAGAATCGCTATTATCCCTTTCCATTTCCCACCAAAGCACTCACTTGCAATAACTTTTTTCTTAGTAACTTTTTCAAGGAATTTTAATGCAGAATCACACTTCTTAAAACCGGTTGCTATTCCAACAACAAACCCCTCGATCTCTCTGAATCCCACTCTTTTTTCTCTACCTCCGATTAGCTTGTTTTCGTATTTCCAAAGTATTCTCCGAGGGTCTATCAAAAATTCTTTTTCAATTTCGTCTAAAACTTCCTCAAAATCCCAGATAAACCTTTCTTTTCTCTCTTTTTCTCTTCCAAAAAGGGTAAATTTTCCAGTCTGCCATTCTCTTAAAAAGTAACGTGCAGTTTCCTCTAGATTGATTTTTCCTCCTTTCTCAAAGA